>JAEHDA010000122.1 GCA_016880655.1 Rhodocyclaceae bacterium | reverse complement strand
CGCACCCAGGTATAGAGCAGCCTGCGCGCCAACGAGGTGAACCAGCCGAACCGGAACTCTGAACTCATGATGGGCTGGCGCAGTGTACCCATTGCGACGGGCACGGTCGACGTCCCGGTGCCGGCATGGCTACAATGGGCCGTCTCCATTGGGTACTGCGTCATGGAAATGAAGCAGATCAGTTCGGGCAAGTTGCGCGCGATCGGCTACGACGCCAGGACGCGCCGGCTGCGCGTGCAGTTCGACGACGGCAGCGCGCTCGAATACGACGGCGTCGGCGCGGAAATCTGGCGGCGCCTGTCCACCGCCGCGTCGCCCTGGAGCATCTATCGCGACAACGTCGACGAGGAGTTCACGGCTCGGCGTGTCACCACGGCTGACTCTGCGGCCGAATCGAAGAAGAACCCCCTCGACGACCTGTTTGGCTAGACACCATGGCAATCAGAAAACCCGCAACGAAGAAGGTAACTGCCGCCAGCAAGCCGCGCCCGCGTACCCGCGCCGCGAAGTCGGGCGATGTCGGTCCGCTCAGCCCGCCGGCGCGCATCGAGACGCATGTCGTGGTGGACGCCAGCGACGCCGCGCAGGGCAAGCGCCTTGCCGCCATGCGCGACCTGCTCTCGGGAGCGCCGCACGAGGAAGCGGTGGCCGTGCTCAAGAGCCTGCTCAAGGAGAAGCGGCTGGCCAAGCAGGCCGAAGCGATAGACCCCGACGCCGAGCTGGCGCCCGGCTGGCGCGACGGCGGCTACCCGTACAAGAACCTGATGTCCCGCCGCAGCTACGAGCGCGAGAAGTATCGGCTACAGGTGGAACTGCTCAAGCTCCAGGCCTGGATCAAGGACACCGGCCAGCGCGTGGTGATCCTGTTCGAGGGCCGCGACGCCGCCGGCAAGGGCGGCACCATCAAGCGCTTCATGGAGCACCTGAACCCGCGCGGCGCACATGTCGTCGCCCTTGAGAAGCCCAATGAAGTCGAGCGCGGCCAGTGGTATTTCCAGCGCTATACCCAGCATCTGCCCACCGCCGGCGAACTCGTGTTCTTCGATCGCTCCTGGTACAACCGGGCCGGCGTCGAGCGCGTCATGGGCTTCTGTTCGGACGCCGAGTACGAGGAGTTCATGCGCCAGGCGCCCGAATTCGAGCGCATGCTGGTGCGCCAGGGCATCCACCTGATCAAGTTCTGGTTCTCGGTCAGCCGCGAAGAGCAGCGCCGCCGCTTCAAGGAACGCAAGGTGCACCCGCTCAAGCAGTGGAAGCTGTCGCCGATCGACCTCGCTTCGCTCGACAAGTGGCAGGAATACACCAAGGCCAAGGAGGCGATGTTCTTCTACACGGATACCGCCGATGCGCCGTGGACGGTGATCAAGTCCGATTGCAAGAAGCGCGCGCGGCTGAACGGGCTGCGCTACGTCCTGCATCGCCTGCCCTATACGAACAAGGACACCGATCGCATCGGGCCGCTCGACTCGCTGATCGTCGGCCGCGCCAACGTGGTCTACGAGCGCGGCGAGAAACAGGGCGTGCCCATCCTCTGAGCAGCCTCGGCCACCGCTAGGCGATCAGGGCGCGGAACTCGTCGGCGGGGACCGGGCGGCCCAAATGGTAGCCCTGCACGTAGTCGCACTGTAGCTCGCGCAGGTGTTGCACGGCTTGCTCGCTTTCCACGCCCTCCGCCACCACCCGCAGGTTCAGGCTCGTGGCCATCTGGATGACGGCGCGAACGATCGCCGCGTTGTCGGCATCGGCCGGCAGGTCGCGGACGAACGACTGGTCGATCTTCAGCTTGTCGACCGCGAAGCGCTTCAGGTAGGCGAGGCTCGAATAGCCGGTGCCGAAGTCGTCGATCGAGAGGCGCACGCCCAGGCCCTTGAGTTGGCGCACGCTGGCCAGGACGTGCTCGGCGCCTTGCAGCAGGATCGACTCGGTCAGCTCGAGTTCCAGCGAACCGGGATCGGCGCCCGAATCGCGCAGCGCGCGGATCACGCTCTCCTCGACGCTGCCGCGGCGGAACTGGATGGCGGACAGGTTCACCGCCATGTACAGGCGGGCGTGCCCGGCGTCGTGCCACCTGCGCAACTGCCGGCAGGCCTCGCCCAGCACCCAGTCGCCGAGCGGGACGATCAAGCCGCACTCCTCGGCCACCGGGATGAAGCGCCCGGGGGCGACCAGGCCGCCGTCCGGGCTGTTCCAGCGCACCAGCGCCTCGGCGCCGACGATGCGATTGGTGGCCAGCTCGACCACCGGCTGGTAGTGCAGCACGAACTCGCCCTGCTCCAGGCCGCGCCGCAAGCGATTCTGCAAGTCGAGGCGTTCCAGCGCGTCGATGTTCATCCGCTCGGTGTAGTAGCGGAAGGCGTTGCGGCCCGCCTCCTTGGCGTGGTACATGGCGATGTCGGACTTCTTCAGCAGTTCGTCGAAGTTGCGACCGTCCGCCGGGAAGATGGCAACGCCGACCGAGCAGGAAATGGCGACATCGTGCCCGTCGAGCGAGAACGGTACCGACATCGCCGCGAGGACGTACTCCGCCACCCGCGTCACCGCATCGTTGTCCCTCAGCTCGGTCAGGACGATCAGGAACTCGTCGCCGCCATGGCGGCCGACGGTGTCCATCTCGCGCACGCACTCGCACAAGCGCTGCGCCGCTTCGCGCAGCAGGCGATCGCCGACCGGGTGCCCGAGCGAGTCGTTGACGGTCTTGAAGCGATCGAGGTCGACGAACAGCAATGCGACGCGGGTATCGGTCCGCTCGCCCTGCGCGATCGCCCGCTCCAGCCGGTCCCGCAGCAGCAGGCGATTGGGCAGTTCGGTGAGCGGATCGTGGTGGGCGAGAAACTCGATCCTGGCTTCGCTGCGCCGGCGTTCGGTGATGTCGCGCGTGGTGCCTTCAATGCCGATGACACGTCCCTCGCCGTCGCGCAAATAGTGTGCATTGGTCAGCACCCAGACCTCGTGGCCGTCTCGATGGCGCAAGCAAGACTCATAGCCGCTGATGCTGCCGCCACTGGCCGCCAGCGTCTTGAGAAACGACTCGCGGTCGCGCGGATCGAAGTAGAAGTCGGCCAGCGACTTGCCGATGGCCTGTTCCGGCGCATAGCCGAGCAACTTTTCGGCCGACGGCGAAAGCCTGACGATGCGCCCGTCGACATCGGTGCGATAGTAGGTGTCCTGCATGTTGTCGAGGATGCCCTGCAATTCGCGCTCCGACGCGACGACTGCCTGTTCGGCCTCGACCAGCGAAGTCAGGTCGGTGACGAAGCCGAAGGATCCGGCGACCGCTCCGCCCGGTCCGTGGAAGGTCGTGTTGTTGAGGAATATCGGGAACGTCGAGCCATTTTTGCGCTGGCCCAGCAGGCGATAGCGCCGATGCTCGGTCGAGTCGATCCGCTGTATCTGGGCGATCAACTCGACATGGCTTTCCTCAGCCACGAAGTCGAGCGGCGTCTTGCCGAGCATCTCGTCACGAGCGTAACCGAACATGCGGCACAGCGCTTCGTTTACCTCGATGAAGCGGCGCAGCTTGTCGATGACGAAGAAGCCATCGATTGCGTTGTCGACGACGAAACGGAAGAACTGCCCGCTCCCGTGCCCTGCCTCGTCGAATTCCGGCGCGGCGGCGATGGGCTCGCGCTCTGGGTGAGTCATGGACGGCCCCCCGTTTGGATTGCCCGAAGATGGTATCAAACCTTGCCGGACCCGGCCGAAGTTTACTGCCGGCCGTAATCGGCAAACGCCGACAGAACCTTCGCCATCTCGTCGTCCGGAAGCAGGCGCGGACCACCGATTTGTAGCACGCGCCAGTACTGTTCGCAGAGCGCTTCCAGCTCGACCGCCAGCGCGAGCGCCTGGCCGAGGTCGCGGCCGAACACGACCATGCCGTGATGCGCCATCAGGCAGGCACTGCGCTCCCGCAGCGCAGCCACGACCACATCGGACAACGCCTGGCTGCCGAAGGTCGCGTAGTCGGCGCAGCGCACGTCCGTGCCGCCGAAACGCGCGACCATGTAGTGGAAGGGCGGAATCGCGCAGCCCATGCAGGCGAGGCTGACCGCGAACGGCGCATGGGCATGAACAATCGCGCCGGCTTCGGTCCGCGCAGCATAGATGTCGCGGTGGAAGCGCCATTCCGACGACGGCTTGCGCCGGCCCTGCGGCTTTCCGTCCAGGCCGACGAACACGATGTCGTCCGGCTCGCACGCGTCGTAGGCCATGCCGGTAGGCGTGACCAGGAAGCCGTCGCCATGGCGGACGCTGACGTTGCCGGCCGCACCGCGATTGAGGCGCTCGGCGTTCATGGCTCGCGCGGTTGCCAGCACCGCCGCCTTCAGTTCGGGTTCAGTCATCGCTTGATTGCCGCAAGGCCGGCGGCCGGGAATACGCCCTGCTCGGTAATGATGCCGGTGATCAGTTGCGCGGGCGTCACGTCGAAGGCGGGGTTGGCAACCGGCGTGTCGCCACGGCTGACTTTGTCGCCGAACTCGGCGCCGTCGCGCTCCTCGATGGGAATGGCGCCGCCGTTCGGGCAGGCGAAGTCGATGGTCGAGACCGGCGCGGCCACATAGAACGGGATGTCATGCGCCCGTGCCGCCAGGGCCTTGAGGTAGGTGCCGACCTTGTTGGCGGTGTCGCCGTTGGCGGCGATGCGGTCGGCGCCAACGATCACCAGGTCGACCTTGCCCTGCATGATCAGGAGCCCTGCGGCATTGTCCGCAATCAGTGTGTGCGGAATGCCGGCGTGCGCGAGTTCCCACGCCGTCAGCAGGCCCTGGTTGCGCGGCCGCGTCTCGGACACCCAGACATGCACGGCAACGCCCGCGTCGTGCGCGGCGTAGATCGGGGCAATCGCGGTACCGTGGGCGACGGTAGCCAGCCAACCCGCGTTGCAGTGGGTCATCGCCTGCACCGGCCGACGACCGACCGCTTGCAGGCGCGGCAGGCCATGCCTGCCGATGGCGGCATTGGCCTCGGCGTCCTCGCGGGCGATGGCGCGGGCCTCCTGCCACGCCCTGTCGTGGCGTGTCGCCACGGCTGACTTTTCCAGAACCCGGCGCATGCGTTCCAGCGCCCAGCGCAGGTTGACCGCAGTCGGCCGCGTCGCGGCAAGTACGTCGATCGCCTGTTCGAGCGCAATGCCTTCGGAGAGCGCCAGCGCCACGCCGTAGGCCGCGGTGGCGCCGATCAGCGGCGCGCCGCGCACCTGCATGACGCGGATGGCGTGTGCCGCCTGCTCAAGATTGGTGAGGCGAACGAAGGCCGTCTGCGCCGGCAGCCGGGTCTGGTCGAGGATGAGGACGCTGGGATGCGCGGCGTCACCATCCTCGCAGATGGTGCGCAGTTCGTTCAACTCAGCTTGCCGTGGCAGTGCTTGTACTTCTTGCCGCTGCCACAAGGGCAGGGATCGTTGCGGCCGACCTTCGGCAGCGCCCGCTCGACCGGCTGCTGCGGCTTCGGTGCTTCGTCCTTGTTGCCGAGCGCCTCGTCGTAGTCGGCGTGGTGGTACTGGACATTCTCGACCTGCGGATGATGCTGCTCCGCTTCCTCGATCTGCTCCTCGGAGCGAACCTCGACTGTCATCAGAAGCTTGGTCACCTCGGTGCGTACGATCTGTAGCAGGCCTTCGAACAAGTCGAAGGCTTCGCGTTTGTACTCCTGCTTCGGATTCTTCTGCGCATAACCGCGCAGGTGGATGCCCTGGCGCAGGTGGTCGAGCGCCGCGAGGTGCTCGCGCCAATGGACGTCGAGGCTTTGCAGCATCACGTTGCGCTCGAAGCCGGCCCACGCATCGGCGGGCACCTGCGCCTTCTTGTCGGCGTAGGTGGCGTCGGCGGCGTCGATGAGGCGCTTGAGGATGTCGTCGTCGGAGAGATTCGGCTCGGATTTCAGCCATTCGCCGACCGGCAGCTTGAGCTGCAATTCGGCTGCCAGCGCCGCCTCCAGGCCGGCGATGTCCCACTGTTCCTCGACGCTTTCCGCGGGAACGTAGATGCGGAAAGTGTCATGCACCAGGCCCTGGCGCATCGCGGTGATGGTTTCGCTGATGTCGTCGGTGTCGAGCAGCTCGTTGCGCTGCTGGTAGATGACCTTGCGCTGGTCGTTGGCGACGTCGTCGTATTCGAGGAGCTGCTTGCGGATGTCGAAGTTGCGCTGCTCGACCTTGCGCTGGGCCGATTCGAGCTGGCGCGTCACCAGCGGATGCTCGATCGGCTCGCCCTCGGGCAGCGCGACCAGCTTGGAGCTCATGATCGCCTTGAGGCGGTCGCCGCCGAAGATCTTCATCAGCGGGTCTTCGGCCGACAGGTAGAAACGGCTCGATCCCGGGTCGCCCTGGCGGCCGGAACGGCCGCGCAGCTGGTTGTCGATGCGTCGCGACTCGTGCCGCTCGGAGCCGATGATGTGCAGGCCGCCAGCGGTCAGCACCTGGTCGTGCAGCTTCTGCCAGTCGGCGCGCAGCGAGGCGGTTCGCGCTTCCTTGTCCGCGGCGGTCATGGTTTCGTCGTCGCGGATCGCCGAGATATGTTTCTCGATGCTGCCGCCCAGCACGATGTCGGTGCCGCGACCGGCCATGTTGGTGGCGATGGTGATGACGCCCGGACTGCCGGCCTGGACGACGATCTCTGCCTCCTTGGCGTGCTGCTTGGCGTTCAGCACCTGGTGCGGCAGCTTCTCCTTGTCGAGCAGGCCGGACAGCAGTTCGGAATTTTCGATCGAGGTCGTCCCGACCAGCACCGGCTGGCCGCGCTGGTGGCAGGCCTTGATGTCGGCGATGATCGCGACGTGCTTCTCGTGCTCGGTACGGAAGATCTGGTCGTTCTCGTCCTTGCGGATCATCGGCCGGTTGGTCGGAATCACCACCGTCTCCAGGCCGTAGATCTGATGGAACTCGTAGGCTTCCGTGTCGGCGGTGCCGGTCATGCCGGCCAGCTTGCCGTACATGCGGAAATAGTTCTGGAAGGTGATCGAGGCCAGCGTCTGGTTCTCGGACTGGATGCCCACGCCTTCCTTCGCTTCGACCGCCTGATGCAGGCCGTCCGACCAGCGTCGGCCGGCCATCAGGCGGCCGGTGAATTCGTCGACGATGACGACCTCGCCGTTCTGCACCACGTATTGCTGGTCGCGATGGAACAGGTTGTGCGCGCGCAGGGCGGCATACAGGTGGTGCATGAGCAGGATGTTGGCCGGCTCGTAGAGGCTGGCGCCTTCGGCCAGCAGCCCCATCTGTGTCAGGATGCGTTCCGCCTTCTCGTGGCCTTCTTCCGTGAGCAGCACTTGGTGCGACTTGAGGTCGACGGTGTAGTCGCCGGTGTCGACGTCCTGCTGCGTCTTTGCCGCCTCGCCTATGGTCAGCAGCGGCGGCACGGCGTTCATCTTG
>JAEHDA010000121.1 GCA_016880655.1 Rhodocyclaceae bacterium | reverse complement strand
CTGGAAGCCGGGGGTGTCGACGAAAATGAACTGGCACTCATCGGTGGTCAGCACGCCATGAATGCGATGGCGCGTGGTTTGTGCCTTCCGGGACGTGATGCTGACCTTGGCACCGACGAGACGGTTGATCAGCGTCGACTTGCCGACGTTCGGACGACCGATGATCGCCAGATAGCCCGTACGGAATGTTTGTCCACTCATGTCGTCGCAACCTGTTCGATGGCGCTTCGCGCCGCAGCCTGTTCTGCATTGCGGCGGCTGGTGCCGACACCGGATGCACTGATTGCAAGACTGGGGATGGCGCATTCCACTTCGAACTCCTGGGCATGCGCGTTGCCGCGTGTCGCAAGCAGGTTGTACTGCGGCAGTGGCAACTTGCGTGCTTGCAGCAACTCCTGAAGCTCAGTCTTGGCGTCCTTGCCGGACAGGTTGGGGTCGATCTGCCTCAGCAGGGATTCATACAGCCTCTCAATGACGCCGCGTGCTGCGGCGAAGCCGGCGTCAAGATACACCGCGCCAATAATCGCCTCCAGTCCATCGGCAAGAATCGATGGCCGCCGGAATCCACCGCTCTTGAGTTCGCCCTCACCCAGCTTGAGGTAGTCGCCCAGGTTCAGGAACTGGGCAATGTCGGCGAGCGTATCCTGGCGCACCAAGTTTGCGCGCTGCCGCGAGAGTTCTCCTTCACGCAAGGCGGAAAAGCGCTCGAACAGCAATGTGGCGACCACGCAGTTCAGGACGGAGTCGCCGAGGAACTCAAACCGCTCATTGTGCGGCGAGCCATGGCTGCGGTGCGTCAGCGCCTGATGGAGCAGTTCCGGCCGGGCGAACCGATGGCCCAGTGCCTCTTCCAGCCGCTCCGCCTGCATCACTGGTCAGTGTTTGCCTCGAAATCGATCACGAGGCTGACCGGTCCGAAAAGGGGAATCTCCTTTCGATACGCAAACGACAACACCAGGGTATTGCCGTTCCTGGCGACCTCGATGTCCTGGGGCTTGATCGCACTGATATGATCGACCATCGCCCGACGCTCATACGCTTTTCGCGCGTCAGCCACCGAGGCCTGGCGGAGCGCCGGATCTTGTGCCACGGCCTTGATGTTCGAAACAATCTTCGAATATTCCACAACGTCCGGAACGACCCTTATGCCGAGAACGGCAACCAGGACAAGGATCACGCCGCCAAACAGAAGGGCGGTCAGCGTAAGTCCGCGTTGAGAAGTTCTGTTCATCACGCTCATTCGTTGCTCCTTACTTGAACGAACCGATTCGTTTCCAGTCACTGAAATTGAACCAGATGAAAAAGGCCTTGCCGACCAGATTCTCGTCGGGCACAAATCCCCAGACGCGGCTGTCCTGCGAGTTGTCGCGGTTGTCGCCCATCATGAAGTAATGACCGGCCGGAACCTCGCATGCAAAGCCTTCGGCATTGTAGATACATTTTTCGCGGTACGGAAACTGTAGTACATGCGGCACGAACGGAGGCGCCTCCTCCTCCAGCAATGCATCATGCTCGACAACACCGAGAGTTTCAGCGAAGCGCGGCGTGTAATACAGCTTTTCCTTGTCGAGGAAATCACCGTTCTGGCGCATTGCCACTTCCTGGCCGTTGATCGTGAGGCGCTTGTTGCGATATTCAACCTTGTCGCCTGGCAATCCGACCACGCGCTTGATGTAGTCCAGGGAAGGATCGACCGGATAACGGAAGACCACCACGTCGCCGCGCTGCGGGGCATTCAGTTCGACGATCTTCTTGTTGATGACCGGTACGCGAATGCCGTAGGTGTACTTGTTCACGAGGATGAAATCGCCGACCAGCAGCGTAGGAATCATCGACCCCGAGGGGATCTTGAATGGTTCCACCAGAAACGAGCGCAGCCCGAAGACGATCAGGATCACCGGAAAGAAACTGGCGCCATATTCGACCCACCACGGGTCCTTTGCGCCTGGCTGCCGCTTCTTGCGGAACACATACCGGTCCAATAACCAGAGGGTGCCAGTGGCCAGGGTAAGCAGGAACAGGATCAGGGCAAAGTTCATTCAGTCCACTCTCAATACGGCCAGGAATGCGTCTTGCGGGATTTCGACCCGACCAACCTGCTTCATGCGCTTCTTGCCGGCCTTCTGCTTTTCCAGGAGTTTCTTCTTGCGGGTAATGTCGCCGCCATAACATTTGGCCAGGACATCCTTGCGCATCGCCTTGACGTTTTCGCGCGCAACGATGGTCGACCCGATCGCTGCCTGGATGGCGACGTCGTACATCTGGCGCGGGATTAGCCCCCGCATCTTCGCCGCCAGCTCCCGGCCGCGATAGGGGGCATTGGCTCGATGGACGATGACCGACAGCGCGTCGACGCGTTCGCCGTTGATCAGCACATCGAGTTTGACCACATCGGCGGCGCGATACGCCTTGAACTCATAGTCGAGCGAAGCATAGCCGCGCGATACCGACTTCAGTTTGTCGAAGAAATCGAAAACCACTTCGGCCAGCGGCATCTCGTAGGTGACATGTACCTGGCGACCGTGATAGCGCATGTCGATCTGGCTGCCGCGCTTCGATTCGCAAAGCGTGATTACGGCGCCAAGGTAATCCTGCGGCACGAAAATCTCGGTGGTAATAATCGGTTCGCGAACCTCCTCGATCTTCTGGACTTCGGGAAGTTTCGACGGATTTTCAACGAGGAGTTCACTGCCATCGCGCAACAACACTTGATAGACGACCGTTGGCGCCGTAGTGATCAGGTCCTGGTCGAATTCCCGTTCCAGGCGCTCCTGAACGATCTCCATGTGCAGCAGGCCCAGAAAGCCGCAACGGAATCCGAAGCCCAGCGCTTGCGACACCTCGGGTTCGAAATGCAACGACGCATCGTTCAATTGAAGCTTCTCCAGCGACTCGCGCAGCCCGTCATACTGGTTGGCTTCGATCGGATACAAGCCGGCGAACACCTGCGGCTTGATTTCCTTGAAGCCGGGCAGCGGCTCGGAGGCCGGCTTGTCCGCCATCGTGACCGTATCGCCCACCTTGGCGGCCTTCAGTTCCTTGATTCCGGAAATGATGAAACCCACCTCACCCGCTGACAACAGGTCCTTCTGCTGAGACTTGGGCGTGAATACACCGACCTGCTCGCATAGATGCACTGCGCCAGTCGACATCAGCCGGATGCGGTCCTTTGCCTTGAGCGCACCATCGACGACACGCACCAGCATGACGACGCCGACATAGTTGTCGAACCAGGAGTCGATGATCAGCGCCTTCAGCACCTTGCCTGGATCGCCCTTGGGTGGCGGAATCCGCGCAATAACCGCTTCCAGGATTTCGTCCACGCCCATGCCGGTCTTGGCCGAGCAAGGCACTGCCTCGCTGGCATCGATGCCGATGACGTCCTCGATTTCTTCCTTCGCAGTCTCGGGGTCGGCCTGCGGCAGGTCCATTTTGTTCAGGACCGGCACGACCTCGACCCCGAGGTCCAGTGCCGTGTAGCAATTGGCCACGGTTTGCGCTTCGACGCCCTGCGATGCATCCACGACCAGCAATGCGCCCTCGCACGCGGACAGTGAGCGGCTGACCTCGTAGGAGAAGTCGACGTGGCCCGGGGTATCGATCAGATTCAGGTTGTAGCGCTTGCCGTCGCGCGCCTGGTACCAGAGGGCAGCCGTCTGCGCCTTGATGGTGATGCCACGCTCGCGCTCGATATCCATCGAGTCGAGCACCTGCTCGGCCATTTCGCGATCGGAGAGGCCGCCACAGCGCTGGATGATACGGTCGGCCAGGGTCGACTTGCCATGGTCGATATGGGCGATGATCGAGAAATTGCGGATATGGTCCAAATTAATAAAAAAGGTGCTTTTTCAGCACCTTGGGCCCTGCTGCGGAAAGCGCGCATTTTAGCGGAAGCGGGCCAGATATTCACGCACTTTCGGCTCGTCGAAGAGGTAATGGCACAGTTCCTCGCCGTCCGCGACGAGCATGTCATCGCAAAGATGGCAGTACGCCCGGCTGACAAAAGTCAGCCGTGGCGATACGCCACTCACTTGTCGCCAATCCCGCGGATCGTAATGAACGTCTGTGCCTCACCCCTTAGCACCAGCAGCGTGAAGGTGGACGACTTGTCGAACTTGGACAACAGCCCATTGAACTGCTCGATGCTCTTCAGTTCTGTCTGAACACCTTTGCTGACCAGAGCAAGGATGACATCCCCCGGACGCAGATCGGTGCGCGCGCCGCCATTCACCACATCCTCGACGACAATCCCATGTCCGACTCCGGCCTGCCTCTTCTGTTCAGCCGAGAGTTCGGAAAGCACGAGTCCGAGCCGGTTCGCTGCAAGCGGTTCGCCGCCCTTCCCCGCCCGCTTGGACTGTGTCGAGCCCTTGTCGTCGGGCATCTCGCCGACAGGAACCATCAGATCCCGTGTGCCGCCCTTGCGCCAGACCTGTACCGGAATGCGCGTTCCCGGTTTGGTAGAACCCACCATGCGCGGCAGATCGCTCGACTGGACGACCGGCTTGCCGTCGAACTTCAGGATAATGTCGCCCGCTTCGATGCCACCCTTCTCTGCCGGTGCGCCCTTTTCCACGGATGCCACCAAGGCACCCTGCGGCTTCGACAAGCCGAAGGAATCAGCCAACTCGCGGGTCACATCCTGGATGGCGACACCCAGGCGACCACGGCTGACCTTGCCGCCCGAGCGCAGTTGGGCCTGTACTTCCATTGCCACATCGATCGGAATGGCGAAGGACACGCCCATGTATCCCCCGGAGCGGGAATAAATCTGCGAGTTGACGCCCACCACCTCGCCCTTCATGTTGAACAGCGGGCCGCCCGAGTTGCCCGGGTTGATCGCCACGTCGGTCTGGATGAAGGGTACGTAGTTCTCTTGCGGCAGAGAGCGCCCCTTGGCGCTGACTATCCCGGCAGTAACCGAGTTGTCGAAGCCAAAGGGGGCACCGATTGCCACGACCCACTCGCCAACCCTGAGCCGCCCGGGATCGCCCATTCTCACGACCGGCAGGCCATTGGCTTCGATCTTCAGCAGTGCCACATCCGTACGCTTGTCCGTGCCGACCACCTTGGCCTTGAATTCACGTTTATCGGTCAGTTTCACCTGAACCTCATCGGCACCATCCACGACATGCGCGTTGGTCAGGATGAAACCATCCGCGCTGATGATGAATCCGGAGCCGAGAGACTGGTTCTTGTACTCTCGCGGCATCCCTGGCATCTGGCGCGGCATGAAGCGCCGGAACAGCTCAAAGGACGGATCGTCTTCATCGAAGGGGAAGGGATGGGCAAAGCGCTGCCCCTTGATGACTTGGGTAGTACTGACGTTCACAACCGCTGGCCCCTGTTTCTCGGCCAGTTCGGTGAAGTCAGGCAATTCCCGTGTCTGGCTGAATCCAGCCGTCGCAACCAGGGCAAGCAAGAAGCCTGTCAATGCGCGCATGATCATGTCTGTCGATTCCTGTGCAAGTAAACAACCGCATCTTTGATCCGTATAGTGAGTACTGGTTCCCGTTGCCCGGCCCGTCGCATGGCAAGCCAACCGACTGCCAGTCCGACCGCGGCACCCATGATCGACCCTGGCTCCCCGCCAAGGGCCATGCCGCCAGCGGCGGCGGCAAGCACGGTCATCAAAGGAAGCAGATAGCAATGAAACACCGCCCGCAACACTGCCCCATCCGGTACGCTGATGATCACCCTGTCACCGACTCGAGCCCCAACGGAATTCCGGACACGTTGCTGACGTCTTCCTTTGCCCTCGTTGAGCCCGCAGGCACCGGATTCTCCGCAACTCGAACAGGCGGTCTTGTCAACGTCGAGCCAGACGTGGTCTCCATCCAGGCGAGTGACGACAGCCTCGCTCTCGGTCACTTGCGCCTCGGTTCGATACCGTCGCCGAGATGGCGCAACGCGATGGCCGGCACGTCTCCCATGACAATGGGTTGATGATCGGCTATCTGACGCTTTTAGACATTGTCGGCGCCAACCGAGAATGCGCTCGGCTCTTCCCGGCCCCGCCCGGCCAAGGGTTCGAGGAATACCGAAATTGCCGCCAGCCCGTCGGAGAAGATCACTTGCGTGCTATCCGGCGAATCGGGACGAAGT
>JAEHDA010000120.1 GCA_016880655.1 Rhodocyclaceae bacterium | reverse complement strand
TCGGCATCGCCATGCAGGCCACCTCGCAGAACCAGCTGGCGGCCTTCTACATGGGCATCCCGGTGCGGCGCATCAACATGCTGGTGTGGGGCATTTCCGCCGCCGTCTCGGCCTGCGCCGGACTGCTGCTGGCGCCGATCACCTTCGTGCATGCCAACATGGGTTTCATCGGCCTGAAGGCCTTCCCCGCCGCCGTGGTTGGCGGCTTCGGCAGCATCCCGGGCGCGCTGGTCGGCGGACTGATCATCGGCGTGGTCGAAACCCTGGCCGGTTTCTACCTGCCGGAAGGCTTCAAGGACATCGCCGCCTACATCGTCGTGCTGGTCATGCTGGCGGTGAAGCCGAACGGCCTGTTCGGCGAAAACCTGCGGAAGAAGGTCTGATGAGATTTTTATTCAAGACGCACTACAACCAGGACGTCCGCCTGTTCAAGCACGGCGGCCAGGTCTTCTGGTACGGCGCGCTGATGCTCGCGCTGATCGCCGCGCCATGGCTGCTGCCGGACTACTGGGTGTCGCAATTCATCTTCATCTGGATCTACGCCATCGCCGGCATCGGCCTGATGGTCCTGGTCGGCTTCACCGGCCAGGTATCGCTCGGCCATGCCGCCTTCCTCGCCATGGGCGCGTACACCGAGGCCTACCTGCAGCAGCACGGCTGGCCCTTCGTCCTGTCGCTGACCTTCTCGGCGCTGGTGGCCGGCATCACCGGCATCATCGTCGGCCTGCCGGCGCTGCGCGTGAAGGGCATGTACCTCGCCATCGCCACGCTGGCCTTCGGCTTCATCGTCGAGGAGGGCATCGCCCGCGCCGAGAGCATCACCGGCGGCAACGCCGGCAAGTCCATCGGCAGCCTCGAGGTCTTCGGCCTGCCCATCGACAGCGACCAGCGCTTCTATTACTTGTCGCTGATCATCCTGGCGATCGTCGTGCTCGGCGTCATGAACCTGCTGCGCAGCCCGACCGGCCGCGCCTTCGTCGCCATCCGCGACTCGGAAATCTCGGCGCAGAGCATGGGCATCAACCTGGCGCGCTACAAGACCACCGCCTTCGCCCTGTCCGCCGCCATCGCCGGCATCGCCGGCGCCCTCTACGCCCACAAGATCCGCTACCTGTCGCCCGACCAGTTCACCTTCCTGCAGTCCATCGAGCTGCTCATCATCCTGGTGATCGGCGGCGTCGGCTCGATCTACGGCGCCATCTTCGGCGCCGCCTTCTGGATCGTCGTGCAGCAGCTCATCGTGCTGGCCAAGGACTGGCTGCCGCCGGCGATCGGCCAGCAGACCGGCCTGCAGCCGACCATCTTCGGCATCATCCTGATCGCCTTCGTGCTGTTCGAACCGATGGGCCTGTACGGCCGCTGGCTGAAGATCCGCACCTTCTTCCAGCTCTTCCCCTTCTACCGCAAGGGCATGTTCCGGCGGCAGAAGAGCTACATGAAGTCGGAGAGAATGAAATGACGGCCTACCCCCCGCCCCCCTTCCCAGGGAAGGGGGTGACGATGGTTCAGCCGCTGCGCGGCTTCCGGTCGTTGGCTCGCGCCCTTCTTGGGGCGGCCCGGCGGAGGGCGCAATGACGCCGCTTCTGACCGCCAACAACCTGTCGGTGCAGTTCGGCGGCCTGAAGGCCGTCAACAACGTCTCCTTCGAAGTCTGGCCGAACGAGGTGTTCTCGCTGATCGGGCCCAACGGCGCCGGCAAGACCACCATCTTCAACCTCATCAGCGGGCTGTACCGGCCGACTTCGGGCCTCGTCACCTTCGAGGGCGAGAAGATCTCGCACCTCGCGCCCTACGAGATCGCGCGTCTGGGCATTGCCCGCACCTTCCAGAACATCGAGCTGTTCGAGCACGCCACCGTGCTGCAGAACCTGCTGGTCGGCCGCCACTGCCACCGCCACACGAGCTGGTGGCAGGATATGCTGTTCACGCCGAAGGTGCGCCAGACCGAACTGCAGTTCCGCCGCACCGTCGAGGAGGTCATCGAGTTCCTCGAACTGCAGCACTACCGCGACAGCATGGTCGCCGGCCTGCCCTA
>JAEHDA010000119.1 GCA_016880655.1 Rhodocyclaceae bacterium | reverse complement strand
CCGACCAAGACCAGCCAGGTGTTCTCGACCGCCGACGACAGCCAGTCGGCCGTCACCATCCACGTGCTGCAAGGCGAACGCGAAATGTCGGCCGGCAACAAGAGCCTCGGCCAGTTCAATCTCTCCGACATCCCGCCGGCGCCGCGCGGCATGCCGCAGATCGAGGTCACCTTCGACATCGACGCCAATGGCATCCTGCACGTCTCGGCCAAGGACAAGGGTACCGGCAAGGAAAACAAGATCACCATCAAGGCCAACTCCGGCCTGTCGGAAGCCGAAATCCAGGCCATGGTGCGCGATGCCGAAGCGCACGCCGAGGAGGACAAGAAGGCCCACGAACTGGTCGACGCGCGCAACCAGTGCGACGCCATGGTGCACTCGGTCAAGAAGGCATTGAGCGAACACGGCGACAAGCTCGACGCCGACGAAAAGGCGAAGATCGAAGCCGCGGTGAAGGAAGCCGAGGAAGCCATCAAGGGCAGCGACAAGGCCGCCATGGAAGCCAAGACCGAGGCGCTCGGCACCGTCTCGCAGAAGCTGGGCGAGAAGATCTATGCGCAGCAGCAGGCGGCCGGAGCCGGTGGCGCCGAAGCCGGCGCCACCCCGGGCGGCGAGCCCAAGAAGGATGACAGCGACGTCGTTGACGCCGAATTCACCGAGGTCAAGGACAAGAAGTAAGCTGCGAGCAACATGCATCGAACGGGCCGCCGGCTAGATTCCCTGCCGCTGCGGCCCTCGTGCTTTTATCGAGACAGTCATGGCTAAACGCGACTACTACGAAGTCCTCGGCATCAATCGCGATGCATCCGACGAGGAGATCAAGAAGGCCTACCGCAAGCTGGCCATGAAGTTCCATCCGGACCGCAATCCGGACAACCCGAAGGCCGAGGAGCAGTTCAAGGAGGCGAAGGAAGCCTACGAGATGCTCTCCGACAAGCAGAAGCGCGGTGCCTACGACCAGTTCGGCCACGCCGGTGTCGATCCTTCCGCCGGTGGCGGCCCGGGTTACGGTGGCGCGGGCATGGGCGGTTTCGCCGATGCCTTCTCCGACATCTTCGGCGACATGTTCGGCGGCCGCGCCGGTGGCGGTGGCGGTCGCTCCAACGTCTATCGCGGCGCGGACCTGCGCTACAACCTGGAAGTCAGCCTCGAGGACGCGGCGCGCGGCACCGAAACGCGCATTCGCATCCCGACCATGGCCGAGTGCGAAACCTGCCACGGCAGCGGCGCCAAGAAGGGGTCGGAACCGAAGACCTGCCCGACCTGCGGCGGCCACGGCCAGGTACGCATGCAACAGGGCTTCTTCTCGATCCAGCAGACCTGTCCCAAGTGCCATGGCACCGGCCGCTATGTCGCCGACCCATGCACCTCGTGCCACGGCGCCGGTCGGGTCAATCAGCACAAGACACTGTCGGTGAAGATTCCCTCCGGCATCGACGAGGGCGATCGCATCCGCCTCTCCGGCGAAGGCGAACCCGGCGTGAACGGCGGCCCGCCCGGCGACCTCTACGTGCAGATCCACCTCAAGCCGCACTCCGTCTTCCAGCGCGACCACGACGACCTGCACTGCGAAATGCCGCTCAGTTTCACCACCGCGGCACTCGGCGGCGAGATCGAGATTCCGACCCTCGACGGCGTCGCCAAGCTGAAAATCCCGTCCGAGACGCAGACCGGCAAGGTGTTCCGCCTGCGCGGCAAGGGCATCAAGGGCGTGCGCTCCCACAGCCACGGCGACCTGATGTGCCACGTCGTCGTCGAAACGCCCGTCAGCCTCACCGACCGCCAGAAGGAACTGCTGCGCGAGTTCGAGGAAATCAACCGCGGCGATGCGGCGCGCCACAATCCGAAGGCGCAAAGCTGGATGGACAAGGTGAAGGACTTCTTCGGCGGCTGATTCGCCGCCCCAAAAGTCAGCCGTGGCGGTACGCCGGGTCGAAGGCGACTAGGCGCGCCGCCAGGTGGTTCCCGCCGGCCCGTCTTCCAGCACGATGCCGGCCGCCTTCAACTCGTCGCGGATGCGGTCGGCCTCGGCGAAGTTCTTCGCCTTCTTGGCCGCAATGCGGGCCGCTATCTGCACCTCGATCGCTTCGTTGGCCGGTCCGTTTTCCGGCGACGCCTGAAGGAAATCGACGGCTGGTCGCTGGAGCAGGCCGAGCACGCCACCCAGCGCCTTGAGTTGCGCAGCCAGCTTCATGTCGCCCGTCCGATTCACTTCACCCGCGAGATCGAACAGCACGGACATCGCCTCGGGCGTGCCGAAGTCGGTGTCCATCGCATTACGGAAGCGTTGCGCGTGTGACTCGTTCCAATCCACCGCTACCGCGCCATCGAAACCCTTGAGTGCCGTGTAGAGCCGCGTCAGCGCTTGTTTGGCGTCGTCGAGGTGCGCGTCCGAATAGTTGAGCGGGCTGCGGTAGTGGGCACGCAGGACGAAGAAGCGCACGACCTCGGCATCGTACTTTTTCAGCACCTCGCGGATGGTGAAGAAGTTGCCGAGCGACTTCGACATCTTCTCGTCGTCGACGCGCACGAAGCCGTTGTGCATCCAGTAATTGACGAAGGTATGGTGATGGGCACCCTCGCTCTGGGCGATCTCGTTCTCGTGGTGCGGGAACTGGAGATCCTGGCCACCGCCGTGGATGTCGAAGTGGTCGCCGAGCAACTGCGAACTCATCGCCGAGCATTCGATATGCCAGCCCGGCCGGCCCGTGCCCCATGGCGATTCCCACTTGGCCTCGTCGGATTCGCCCTCCTTCGCGCCTTTCCAGAGCACGAAGTCGAGCGGATCCTGCTTGCCTGCCGCAACGTCGACACGCTCCCCGGCGCGCAAGTCCTCGATCGACTTGCCCGAGAGCTTGCCGTAGCCGGCGAACTTGCGCACGGAGTAGCAAACGTCGCGGTTGGCGGCTACATAAGCGTAGCCATTGGTTTCCAGTTGGCGGATGATGTCGAGCATCTGCGGCACGAATTCGGTTGCGCGCGGTTCGGCGTCAGGCCTGAGCACGCCGAGCGCCGCCGCATCCTCGTTCATGCAAGCGATGAAGCGATCGGTGAGATTGCGGATCGACTCGCCGTTCTCGGCGGCGCGCTTGATGATCTTGTCGTCGATGTCGGTGATGTTGCGAACGTAGGTAACCTGGAACCCGGAAGCGCGCAGCCAGCGCGCCACCATGTCGAACACCACCATGACGCGGGCGTGGCCGAGGTGGCAGTAGTCGTAGACGGTCATGCCGCAGACATACATGCGGACGCGGCCAGGCTCGATGGGCACGAAGTCCTGCACCGCGCGGGCGAGTGAGTTGTAGAGTTTGAGCATGAAAAACGAGGGAGATGGCCGAATTGCGAGGTTTTCCCGCCCGTGTCTTCGCCGGGCGTCATTGTCGCGACAGTCGGCTTCTTGCTAAAATCAGCCGTTACATCGAACACTATTTGACCAAGTATAACATGACCTTATCTCGCTACTGCCCGGCCTGTTCGCTCGCCATCGCGCTGCTGCTCGGCGTTTCCGCCGGCGCCCGCGCGGAGTCCATCCAGGACGTCAGCCGGCTGATGAAGCAGGGGCAGCAGGCTCAGGCCCTGGAACAGGTCGACAAGTACCTCGCCGGAAAGCCGAAGGATGCGCAGGGGCGCTTCCTCAAGGGCATCATCCTGACGGAGCTGAACCGCAGCGGCGAAGCCATCGTGACATTCCAGAAACTCACCGAGGACTATCCGGAACTTCCCGAGCCCTACAACAACCTCGCCGTCATCTACGCCCAGCAGAAGCAGTATGAGAAGGCCAAGCAGGCGCTGGAGATGGCGATCCGCACGCATCCCTCCTACGCCACTGCGCACGAAAATCTCGGCGACATCTACGCCCGCATGGCGAGCCAGGCCTACGACAAGGCGCTACAGATCGACTCCACCAACGCGAGCGCCCAGACCAAGCTGTCGATGATCCGCGAGCTGATGGGCAACCGGTCTGCCCAGGCCGCCATGCCGGCGAAGCAGGTCGCGGCGATCGAGCCGAAGCCCGCGGCGGTGAAACCGCCCGAAGCCAGGCCCGCGGAGCCCGCGCCCGAACCCAAACCGGCTTCGGCTGGCCTGAGCGGCGGCGCAGCCGCCGAGGCCGCCAGTGCGATCGAAGCCTGGGCGGCGGCCTGGTCGAGGAAGGACGTCAAGGCCTACCTTGCCCATTACGCGAAGGACTTCAGGACTCCCGGTGGCGAAAGCCGCGCCAAGTGGGAAAGCGACCGCACCCAGCGCATCGAGAAACCCGGCGCCATCGACGTCAGCGTAGACGACGTGCGCATCACGCCCGAAGGCGCCGACCGGGCCACCGCCCGCTTCCGCCAGCACTATCGTTCGGCAACGCTCAAGACCTCCAGCAACAAGGCACTGGCGCTGGTTCGCCAGGATGGCCGCTGGCTGATCCAGCAGGAGCGGATCGGCAAGTGAACGCCTACCGGCACACGTTGCGGGAGATGCTGCGCCGACTGGCCACGGCCGGGGTGACCGTCGTGCTCGCCTTCTGGACGGTGGCCCAGCCGATTGCCCAGCCGCGCTATTCCGATTCCGGACCCGAACCTCTGTTGGCTCGCGTCTTCGACCACATCGAGCACAACCGCTGGGAGCAGGCGCTGCTCCAGACGGACGCCATGATCCGCGGCTATCCGAATTTCCGGCTGGCGCATCTGATCCGCGGCGACCTGTTGCTGGCGCGCGCGCGACCGTTGACTGCCTTCGGCCAGGGCGGCGTCCGCAACGCGCGCGACAAGGTGACAGAACTGCGGGTGGCGGATCTGCGCGAGGAGGCGATGGTCCGGCTGCGCGCCTACCGCAACAAGCCGAACGGCGGGTACGTGCCGCGCTATCTCCTGCAGATGCGCAACGACCAGAAATATGCCGTCGTCGTCGACACCCAGAAGTCGCGCCTCTATCTCTACCAGAACCATGGCGGCGCGCCGCAGTTCGTCGCCGACTACTACATCACGCAAGGCAAGCTGGGTGCCGAGAAGATGCGCGAAGGCGACCAGCGTACGCCGATCGGCGTCTATCACGTTACCGGCAGCCTGCCGCGCCAGAAGCTGACCGACTTTTATGGCACGGGCGCCTTCCCGATCAGTTATCCGAACGACTGGGACCGCCGCATGGGCCGCAACGGCCACGGCATCTGGCTGCACGGCACGCCTTCCGACACCTTTTCGCGACCGCCCAAGGCCTCCGACGGTTGCGTCGTCCTCGCCAATGAAGATCTTGACGCGCTCGGCCGCAGCTTGCAGGTCGGCCTGACGCCCGTCATCATCAGCAACAGCATCGAGTGGCTGTCGCTCGACGACTGGCAGGCCGAACGCAATTCGCTGCTGGCGATGATCGAGGAATGGCGGAAGGACTGGGAAAGCCGCGACACCGACCGCTACGCGCGCCACTACTCGCGCAAGTTCCGATCGGACAGCCTCGACTACCAGGGCTGGATCGAACACAAGCGGCAGGTCAACGCGGGCAAGGCCTGGATCAAGGTCACGGCCGGCAACGTCAGCATGTTCCGCAACCCCGGCAAGGAAGAATACGTCGTCGTCACCTTCGAACAGGATTACCGCAGCAACAACATCAACAACGTGATGAAGAAGCGGCAGTACTGGA
The DNA here is from genome assembly GCA_016880655.1 of Rhodocyclaceae bacterium. Classification (GTDB taxonomy): domain Bacteria; phylum Pseudomonadota; class Gammaproteobacteria; order Burkholderiales; family Rhodocyclaceae; genus Fen-999. The sequence goes on along the minus strand of JAEHDA010000119.1, from coordinate 6,207 downwards.
TCAAGGAAGACGGCAGCTGGAAGATCATTCACGAAGGCGCCGCCTGAGCGCGGCAGGTCCCATTACCCCCACGGAGATGTCCGCATGAAAAAGCTGTTAGCCGTTCTGGCTGCGTTGATGGTCGCCCTGCCCGCCTGGGCTGCCAATCCCATGCTCGAAATGAAGACCAACCACGGCGTCATCACCATCGAGTTGTATCAGGACAAGGCGCCGAAGACGGTCGCCAATTTCCTCCAGTACACCAAGGACGGCTTCTACAACGGCACCATCTTCCATCGCGTCATCGACGGTTTCATGATCCAGGGCGGCGGCTTCCTGCCCGGCATGAAGGAAAAGCCGACGCGCGCACCGATCGAGAACGAGGCCAAGAACGGCCTGCGGAACCTCACCGGCACGCTGGCGATGGCCCGCAAGCCTGACCCGCATTCCGCCAGCGCCCAGTTCTTCATCAACCTCAAGGACAACGCATTCCTCGACTACCCGGGCCACGACGGCTGGGGTTACTGCGTATTCGGCAAGGTCGTCCAGGGCATCGACGTGGTGAAAAAGATCGGCCGCGTCGGCACCGGCACGGCGGGCTTCCACCAGGACGTGCCGAACACGCCGGTCATCATCGAATCCATCAAACTCAACGAAACCAGGTAAGGAATTCCACGTGATCAAGCTGCACACCAACCACGGCGTCATCGCCCTCGAACTCGACGCCGACAAGGCGCCGAAGACCGTCGCCAACTTCATCGCCTACGCCGAAGCCGGCCACTACGACAACACCGTCTTCCATCGCGTCATCGACGGCTTCATGATCCAGGGCGGCGGCTTCGAGTCCGGCATGAAGCAGAAGCCGACCCGCGAACCGGTCGAGAACGAAGCCAGGAACGGACTGAAGAACGAGCGCGGCAGCATCGCCATGGCGCGCACCTCCGATCCGCATTCGGCCAGCGCCCAGTTCTTCATCAACCTCGCCGACAACAGCTTCCTCGACTACCCGGGCCAGGACGGCTGGGGCTACTGCGTGTTCGGCCGCGTCACCGAAGGCATGGACGTCGTCGACAAGATCAAGGGCGTCAAGACCGGCCGCAGCGGCTTCCACCAGGACGTGCCCGTCGAAGACGTCGTCATCGAACGCGCCGAAGTTTGCTGACGCCGAAGCTGCCGATCCTGTTCGTTTCCGACCTGCACCTCACGGCCCGCAGGCCGGAAACCGCGGCACTGTTCCAGCGCTTTCTCGCCGGTCCGGCCCGAGCGGCGCAAGCGCTCTACATTCTCGGCGACCTGTTCGATTACTGGGCGGGCGACGACGATCTCGCCGACCCGTTCAACGCCGACATCTGCGCTACCCTGGCCGAACTCGCCGGGGCCGGCACGCAGACGTTCTTCATGCCGGGCAACCGCGACTTCCTGACCGGCGAACAATTCAGCGTGTCGTCACGGCTGACTTTCCTCGACGACCCGACCGTGATCGACATTGCGGGCACGTCGACGCTGCTCATGCACGGCGACACGCTGTGCACCGACGATGCCGACTACCTCGCGTTCCGCGCCGTCGCACGCACGCCGCAGTGGCGGGCCGACATGCTCGCCAAGCCGCTCGCCGAGCGCAAGGCCATGCTCGACGCGCTGCGCGCGCGCAGCGAAAATGCCAAACAGACCAAGGGCTACGACGTCATGGACGCCAACGCCGACGCGATCACCGACGCGTTTCGCCGCCACAGTGTCAGCCGCATCATCCACGGCCACACGCATCGCCAGGCCCGCCACGACCATCGCGTCGACGGCCGCGCCTGCGAACGCTGGGTGCTCGGCGACTGGCATGCCGCCGGCAATGCGCTGGCCGTCGATGCCACAGGCTGCCGCTGGCTGACCATCGTCTGATGAACGCCGCCGCATGAGCGCCGCGATTCGGCGGCTGCGAGCCGTTTTCGGTTACGACAGCTTCCGCGGCGCACAGGAAGAGATCGTCGGCCACATCGTCGAAGGCGGCGACGCCCTGGTGCTGATGCCCACTGGCGGCGGCAAGTCGCTGTGCTACCAGTTGCCCTCGCTGCTGCGCCCCGGCTGCGGCATCGTCGTCTCGCCGCTGATCGCGCTGATGCAGGACCAGGTCGACGCCCTGCTGCAAGCCGGCGTCAAGGCTGCCTTCCTCAACTCGTCGCAGGATTTCACCACCGCCGCCGAGACCGAGCAGCGCCTGCTGCGCGGCGAACTCGACCTTCTCTACATCGCCCCCGAGCGCCTGCTCACCGAGCGCTTCCTCAGCCTCCTCGACCGCTTGCATGGCCGAGCGCAGCTCGCCCTGTTCGCCATCGACGAAGCGCACTGCGTCTCGCAATGGGGCCACGACTTCCGACCCGAGTACATCCAGCTTTCGATCCTGCACCAGAAGTTCCCCACGGTGCCGCGCGTCGCCCTCACCGCCACGGCCGACGCGCTGACGCGCGACGAGATCGTCCATCGCCTCGGCCTGGCCGAAGCGCGCATCTTCGTCGCCAGCTTCGACCGCCCCAACATCCGTTACACCATCGTCGAACGTGACAATCCCAGGAAGCAACTGCTCGGCTTCCTCGCCGACCATCGCGGTGAAGCCGGCATCGTCTATTGCCTGTCGCGCAAGAAAGTCGACGAGACTGCCGCCTGGCTGCAAACCCAGGGCATTGACGCCCGGCCCTACCATGCCGGCCTCGACGCCGAAATGCGGCGCGAGCACCAGCAGCGCTTCGTCCGCGACGATGCCGTCGTGATGGTCGCCACCATCGCCTTCGGCATGGGCATCGACAAGCCCGACGTGCGCTTCGTCGCCCACCTCGACCTGCCCAAGAGCCTCGAAGCCTACTATCAGGAAACCGGTCGCGCCGGCCGCGATGGCGAACCGGCCGAAGCCTGGATGACCTACGGCCTCAACGACGTCGTCATCCACCGCCAACGCATCGACGAATCCGCCGCGCCCGAGGAACAGAAGCGCATCGAGCGCCAGAAGCTCGACGCCATGCTCGCCTACTGCGAAGCCGCCGGCTGCCGGCGCACGGTGCTGCTCAACTACTTCGGCGAAACGCGCAACGCCTGCGGCAACTGCGACACCTGCCAGACGCCGCCCGAACTATGGGACGGCACCGTGGCCGCGCAGAAGTTCATGTCGGCGCTTCTACGCACCGGCCAGCGCTTCGGCGCCGCCCACCTCATCGACATCCTGCGCGGCAAGGCCACCGAAAAAGTCGGCCAGTTCGGCCATGATCGGCTTCAGACGTTCGGCGTCGGCGCCGATCTCGACGAAGCCACCTGGCGCAGCGTGGCCCGGCAGCTCCTCGCCGGCGGCCTGCTCTACGCCGACGCGCAGCACTACGGCGCGCTCAGGCTCACCGATGCGGCGCGTCCCGTTTTGAAAGGCGAAACCACGCTGATGCTGCGTCGGCAAGTCATTGCCAAGCACAAGTCCGCCAAGGCAAGACGCATCGCCCCGGCCGACCTGCCGCCGGCCGATGCCAGCCTCTTCGACACCCTGCGCCAGTGGCGCGGCCAGACCGCCCGCGAACAAGGCGTGCCCGCCTACGTCATCCTGCACGACCGCACGCTGCATGAACTCGCCGCGCGCCGGCCACGAACACCGGACGAACTGCTCGACATCGGCGGCATCGGCGAAGCGAAAGTCAACCGCTACGGAGCAGCGCTGTTGTCACTGACCACCGCAAGCGAGTAGCACGGCCCAAGGTGGCGTGTCACCACGACTGACTTTGCCGGCAACCGGACAGCCTACTCGTAACGCAAGGCCACGATGGGATCGAGACTGGCCGCGCGGCGCGCCGGCATGTAGCCAAAGACAATGCCGATCAGCGCCGAAAACCCGAAGGCGAGCAGATTGATGCCGGGGTTGAACAGGAAGGGGATGTTCATCAGCGTGGTCAGGCCCAGGCAGGTGACGAACGCGAACGCGATGCCGATCAGCCCGCCGAGCGCGGACAGCACCACCGCCTCGATCAGGAATTGCAGCAGCACCTCGTGTTCGAGTGCGCCGATGGCGAGGCGGATGCCGATCTCGCGGGTGCGTTCGGTCACCGAGACCAGCATGATGTTCATGATGCCGATGCCGCCGACCAGCAGGCTCACCGCCGCGACGGCGCCGAGCAGGCCGGTCATGGTGCGGATGGTGCCGGAAAGCGTCTGGGCGATCTGCTTGGTGTCCATGACGTTGAAGTTGTCGTCCTCATTGTCCGACAGCTTGCGCCGCTCGCGCATCAGGCGACGGATCTGCTCCATCGCCGGATCGGCGGCCACGCCGTCGCGCAGCGACAGCATCAGCGTCGACACATCCTGGTTGCCGGTCAGCCGCCGCTGCGCCGTGCGCACCGGCATCAGCACCACGTCGTCCTGATCCTGGCCCATGGCACCCTGCCCTTTGGCGGCGAGCAGGCCGATCACCTCGCAGGAGAAATTCTTCACGCGCAGCTCGGCACCCAGGGGCGACTCGCGCGGGAAGAGCTGCTTCTTCACCGTGGCGCCGATGACGCATACCGCCTTGCCGACCGTCTCCTCTTCCGGTTCGAATTGGCGCCCGGCGGCGATGTTCCAGTTACCCGCAATGAAATAGTCGTTGGTGGTGCCGCTGACCTGCGACGACCAGTTCTGGTTGCCGGCCACCAGCGTCACCTTGCTGCCGACCACGGGCGCCACCGCCTTCAGCGCCGGCACCTGGTTCTGGATGGCTTCGACGTCGGCGAACTTGAAGTTGGGCGCGCCGGCGCTGTCGCGTCCCGGTCCGAGCTGCTGGCCCGGCCGCAGGATCAGCAGGTTGCTGCCCAGGCTGGATATCTGGTTCGAGACCATGAGCGTGGCGCCGTTGCCCAGCGTCACCATGGTGATCACGGCGCCGACGCCGATGACGATGCCGAGCACGGTCAGGAACGAGCGCATCAGGTTGCGCCGGATCGCCCGCCAGGCGAGCAACAACGCATTCAACAGCATCTGGCTCATGCGGCCTCCCTGCGTGTGTCGCTGTCGACGCTGCCGTCGACGAAGCGCACCGTGCGGCTGGCGTAGGCGGCCATGTCCGGCTCGTGCGTGACCATGATGATGGTGATGCCGTGTTCGCGGTTGAGCGAGACCAGCAGTTCCATGATCTCGTGGCCCCGCTTGCTGTCGAGGTTGCCGGTCGGCTCGTCGGCGAGCAGCACCAGCGGCTGGGTGACGATGGCGCGGGCGATGGCGACGCGCTGCTGCTGGCCGCCGGAAAGCTCGCCGGGCGTGTGGTGCTCCCAGCCGTCGAGTCCCACCTGCGCCAGCGCCCGCCGCGACGCCTCATGCCGATGCGCCGTATCCTCGCCGCGATAGAGCAGCGGCAGCTCGACGTTCTCCTGCGCCGAGGTGCGCGCCAGCAGGTTGAAGCCCTGGAAGACGAAACCGAGGAACTGCCGCCGTAACAGCGCGCGCTGGTTGCGCGTCAATTCGTCGACGCGGATGTCGCGGAAATAGTAGGCGCCGCTGGTCGGCGCGTCGAGGCAGCCGAGGATGTTGAGCGCGGTCGACTTGCCCGATCCGCTCGGCCCCATGATGGCGACGAATTCGCCCTCGCGGATATCGAGGTCGACGCCGTTCAGCGCCCGGAATGCGGCCGTGCCCGTGCCGTAGGTCTTGACGACCTGGCGCAGGGAAATCAGCGGCGCGCTGGCGGAGTCGTTCACTGCTTCGTTTCCTGGTAATCCGTCACCACCGCCATGCCGGGCTTCAGCTCGCCGCCGACGATCTCGGTCTGGCGGCCGTTGCTGGCGCCGGTCTGCACGGCGATCGCCACCGGCTGGCCATCGCTCAGCACCCAAACCTGCGGCGCGTCGCTCTTGCCATTCGGGCGTTGCTGGGCCTTCTGCGTCGGTGGGCGCGGCATCAGGCGCGACACGAGGCTGCCCGACTGCGCAGGCGCAGCCGTCGTCGTCGGCGAGAAACGCAGGGCCGCGTTCGGTACCAGCAGCACATTGTCGCGATCGGCCGTGGTGATGCGGGCGGTGGCCGTCATGCCCGGCCGCAAGGCCAGGTCGTTGTTGGCGACGCCGAGCACCGTCTTGTAGGTAACGACGTTATCGGTGACGGTCGAACCGAGGCCGACGCGCTGGATGGTTGCCGGGAATGTGCGCCCCGGCCAGGCCGAGACCGTGAAGCTGGCCGTCTGGCCGAGCTTGACCGTGCCGACGTCGGCCTCGTCCACCTTCACCTGCAATTCCATCT
>JAEHDA010000118.1 GCA_016880655.1 Rhodocyclaceae bacterium | reverse complement strand
TTGCGGCCGCCCAACCTGATCCATCGCCTCGAAGAACTGCGTCAGGACAAGCAGGCTCGGGAAAGCCATGACTAGCGCGATCGAGGCCATCCCGCTCGCCGAAGCGCGCGCCCGCTACCGGCCCGACACCGAGCTGACGCCGCTGCCGCCGACGATCGACCCCGACACGCTGCTCGCCGCCTTCCATCCCGACCACCTGCGCGGCAGCGTGGTCAAGCTTGCCATCGGCGCCAATGTCGGCGACAGTTGCCAGCGCGAACTGGCCGACCTGTTGCAGGCGGAAGCGTTCATCGACGAAGCCGATCTCGCCGGCACGCCAGTCACCGACTGCGACGTGCTGATCATCGGCGGCGGCGGCGCGGGTTGCGCAGCGGCGCTGGCGGCGGCCGAGCGCGGCGCCAGCGTCATCCTCGCCACCAAGCTGCGCCTGGGCGACAGCAACACCGTGATGGCCGAAGGCGGCATCCAGGCGGCCATCGAACCGGAGGACAGCCTCCAGCGTCACGTGCAGGACACGCTGCGCGGCGGTCACCATGCCGGCGATCCGGCCCTCGTTGCCGCCATGGTCGAGGACGGCCCGGACGTGATCCGCTGGCTGATCCGCCAGGGCATGCAGTTCGAGCAGACCGCAGGCGGCAACCTGCACACGCGCAAGGCTGGCGGCCTGTCCGCCGCGCGCATCGTCCATTGCCGCGACTACACCGGCCTCGAGATGATGCGCGTGCTGCGCGAAGCGGTGATCCAGCATCGCGCAATCGAAGTCTGGGAACAGAGTCCCGCGGTCGAACTGCTCTCCAACGAACGCGGTCAGAAGTGCGTCGGCGCGGTGCTTTCCTCGCTCGCCGACGGCCGGCTGCGCATCGTGCGCACGCGCTCGGTGATCATGGCCACGGGCGGCGTCGGCCGCCTGCACCTGAACGGCTTCCCGACCTCGAACCATCTTGGCGCTACCGGCGACGGCCTCGTCCTCGCCTATCGCATCGGCGCCAAGCTGCGCGACCTCGATTCCTTCCAGTACCACCCGACCGGGCTGGTCTATCCGCCGCACCTTTCGGGCAAGCTGGTTACCGAAGGCGTGCGCGCCGCCGGTGCGCTGCTGCTCAACGCCGACGGCCGGCGCTTCGTCGACGAGCTGGCCCCGCGCGATGTCGTTTCCGCCGCGATCCTGCGCGAAGTGCGCGAAGGCCGCGGCATCCGCAGCCCCCGCCTCGACAAGGAACGCTACGGCGTCTGGCTCGACACGCCGCGTCTCGAACGTGCGCAGCCCGGCCTGCTCGAGCGCCAATTTCCGAAGCTGCTGGCACGTACGCGCGTGGCCGGCATCGACCCGCGCGTCGATCCGCTGCTGGTGCATCCGACGCTGCACTACCAGAACGGCGGCGTCGTCATCGATGTCGATGGCGCGACCACCGTGCCCGGCCTCTACGCCGTCGGCGAAGTCTCGGGCGGCATCCACGGCCGGAACCGCATCATGGGCAACGCGCTGCTGGAGATCATCGGCTTCGGCCGCCGCGCCGGCGTCGCCGCCATCGGCGATCGCGATCGCGGCCCGAAGAAGGTAACGCTGGAGCATGTGAATCGCGTACGGCGCGCGTTGACGCTGGCCGGCATGCCGATGACGCGCAAGGCACCACAAGTGCTGCCCCCCTACGCGGGAGGCGCATGGAACCGCTGAACCAAGTCCTGCTCCATCCCGATCGACGCATCGGCGCCGACCTGGAGCGCTGGCTGAAAGTCAGCCACGGTGGTACGCCACTTGCGGCGGCGATTGCCGATCCCGCCATGGTGCGCGAGCAGATTCGCGTCGCCGAACTTCGCGGCCTCGGCGGCAGCGGCTTCCCGGTCTGGAAGAAGTGGGACGCCGTCGCCGCCGAGCCCGCGAAGCCGGACAAGTACCTCGTCGTCAACGGCAACGAGGACGAGCCGGGCACCTTCAAGGATCGCCTGCTGCTCGAAGAGACACCGCATCAGGTGATCGAAGGCGCGCTGGTCGCGGCCCTGGCAGTGGGCGCGAACCGCGTGGTCTTCTACATCAACCCGGATCTTTCGCGCTCGCTGGCATCACTGAAACTGGCGATCGAACAGTGGCATGCGTCCGAGCTGCTTCCGCAGGGAATCGAACTCACGCTGCTGCCCGGTTCCGGCCATTACATCGGCGGCGAGGAAACCGCGGCGATGGAATGGATCGAGGGCAAGTTCCCCTTTCCGCGCGGCAAGCCGCCTTATCCGGCGCAGGTCGGCGTGCATGGCTGCCCGACGTTGATCAACAACGTCGAGACGCTGGCGCATGTGCCGCACATCGTCATGAACGGCGCGGAGTGGTTCCGCGCCCGGGGCCGCGGCACGGGGACGGGCACCAAGCTCTACTCGCTCTCGGGCGACGTGCTCCATCCCGGCGTCTATGAACTGCCGATGGGCACGCCGCTACGGGAACTGATCTACGAACACGGCGGCGGCCTGCTCTCTGGCAAGCCGCTGAAGGCGATCTTCACGGGTGGGCCGTCGAACACGCTGCTGACGCCGGCCGACCTCGATGTCGGCCTCGACTTCGACTCCCTGCGCGCGCGCGGCGGCAGCCTCGGCACCGGCGCAATGATCGTCATCTCGGAGGGTACCGGCGTCGTCAAGCGCGTCGCGGAGTACGTGCGCTTCTTCGCGCACTCGTCTTGCGGCCAGTGCCCGCCGTGCAAGAGCGGCACGGCCACGCTGTCGCGCCTGCTCGACCGCATCGATACCGGCCGCGGCACCACGGACGATCTCGCGACGCTGGAAGACCTGTGTGCGATGCTGCCGGGCAGCGGGCGCTGTCATCTGCTCAGCGGAGTCGTGCAGTTGCTCGACAGCTCGTTCCGGCACTTCCACCACGAGTACAAGAGCGCGCTGCGCTGATCAGAACAGCGCGGCGAGCTTCGACTTCGCCAGCGGCGGATTCTTGGCGAAGTAGCGTTTGATGCCGCGCAGGATCGCCTCGGCCATCTGGTCCTGGTAGTCGTCGTCGGCGAGGCGCTTCTCTTCTTCCGGATTGGAGATGAAGGCCGTCTCGACCAGGATGGAGGGAATGTCCGGCGCCTTCAACACAGCGAAGCCCGCCTGCTCGACATGGCCGCGATGCAGCGTATTGATGCGACCGAGTTCGCCCAGCACGTCCTTGCCGAGCTTGAGGCTGTCGTTGATCGTCGCCGTCTGTGAGAGATCGAGCAGCGTGCGCGCCAGGTGCTTGTCCTTGACCTTGACGTTGGTACCGCCGATCAGGTCCGCCGCGTTTTCCTTCTGTGCCAGCCAGTTCGCGGCCGTCGACGAAGCGCCGTTTTCGGACAGCACATAGACGCTGGAGCCACGCGCCGTCGGCTTGACGAAGGCGTCGGCATGCACCGAGACGAACAGGTCCGCCTGCACGCGGCGCGCCTTGTGTACGCGCTGCTGGAGCGGGATGAAGAAATCGCCTTCGCGCGTCAGCATCGAGCGCATGTTCGGCTCCGCGTCGATCTTGGCCTTGAGCCGCCGCGCAATCGACAAGGTGACGTTCTTCTCGTAGCTGCCGCCGCGCCCGACCGCGCCAGGATCCTCTCCGCCATGGCCGGGATCGAGTACCACGGTGACGAGGCGCGCTATCTGTGGCTGGTCGGCCTTCGGCGGTTCGATGCGACGCCCGGCCTTCTCCTCGCTCTTGAGGAGCTCCATCAGCGGATCGAGCTCCTCGACCGGATAGAGATCGAGCACCAGGCGATGACCATACTCGCCGACCGGCTGCAAGGTGAATACCTGCGGCTTGATGTCCGCCTTGAGTTCGATGACGATCCGCACCACGCCGGGCCGGTTACGGCCGGCGCGAATCAGTTTGATGTACGGATCACCCTCGGCGATCTTGTTCGGCAGGCTGCCGAGCACCGAGTTGAATTCGACGTCCTCGATGTCCAGCACCAGGCGATTGGGATCGCGGACCATGATGTGCGTAAAGCGCAGCGGCTGGTCGTGTTCGAGCGCGATCCGCGTGTAGTCGGCGGCGGGCCAGACGCGCACGCCCAGCACCGTCGGCTGTGCCGCGGCGAGTGCCCCACGCAGCGGCGTGACCGACAGGGTCAGCGCAGCAGCGGCGAAGCGGAGGACATCGCGGCGAGAGGAGCGGAACTCGTCAAGCATCGCTGCCCCCGTTCGCTGCCGGCATCGATGCGCGCCAGCCGGCCTTCGCCATCGACGGTGAGTCGAATATGCAAGTCAGCGCCAGGCAAATAGGGAGACGCCCGCTCCGGCCATTCGACCAGACAGATGCCATCGCCAGCGAAGTATTCGTCCAAGCCAGCATCCAGATATTCTTCCGGCTGATTGAATCTATAAAAATCAAAGTGATACAAGTTTAATCCAGAAACAACATGAATTTCAACCAGTGCGTACGTAGGGCTTTTGACAGGCCCGGTATCACCGAGTGCCCGCAGCAGGCCACGTACCAGCGTGGTCTTGCCTGCACCAAGGTCGCCGTCGAGCCAGACGACCAGCCCGGGCTGAATGCAAGGTACCAACGCCGCACCGAGTGTGAGGGTTGCAGCTTCGTCAGCCAGAATGATGTTCATAATGTTCCAAATGGATGCCGAAAACTCGCGGGCGCTGGCGGCGCGCATCAAGGACTGGGGCCGGGAACTGGGCTTTTCGGCGGTGCGCATTGCCGCCGCCGAATTGCCGGATGCGGCGGCCCGCCTTACCGCGTGGTTGGCAGCGGGCTTTCACGGCGAAATGGATTATATGGCCGGCCACGGAACGAAGCGCGCCAGGCCGCAGGAGTTGCTGCCCGGCACGCGCGCCATCATCGTCGTGCGCATGGACTACCGGCCGGATGCGGCAGATGCCGACGAGAATCTGGGTGATAGAAGGCGTGCCTACGTCTCCCGCTATGCGCTGGGCCGCGACTATCACAAGGTGCTGCGTGGGCGTTTGCAGAAGCTCGCCGATCGCATGGCGGCGGAAGTCGGCCCGTGCGGCTACCGCGTGTTCGTCGATTCGGCGCCGGTCATGGAAGTGGAACTCGCCACGCAGGCGGGACTCGGCTGGCGCGGCAAGCACACACTGTTGCTCGACCGCGAAGCGGGCTCCTGGTTCTTCCTTGGCGAGATCTTCACCGACCTGCCGTTGCCGGCCGACCAACCGGTCACCGATCATTGCGGCACTTGCCGTGCCTGCCTGGATGCCTGTCCGACCGGGGCCATCATCGCACCCTACCAGGTTGACGCGCGGCGCTGCGTTTCCTATCTCACCATTGAACTCAAGGGCAGCATTGCCGAGGAACTGCGTCCGCAGATCGGTAACCGCATCTATGGCTGCGACGACTGCCAACTCTGCTGCCCCTGGAACCGCCAGGCGCCGCTCACTGCGGAGACGGACTTCGCGCCGCGCAATTGCCTGGACGGCGCCACGCTGGTTGAACTGTTCTCGTGGCCAAAGTCAGCCTTCGCGGAACGCCTCGCCGGCTCGGCGATTCATCGCATCGGTTACGAGCGCTGGCTGCGCAACATTGCCGTGGCGCTGGGCAACGCGCCGACCAGCCCGGAAGTGATCGCGGTACTTGAATCGCGCCGCGGCGATGAATCCGAACTGGTCCGGGAGCACGTGCGCTGGGCGCTGGCGCAGCATGCCCAGCGTCAGCGCACCA
>JAEHDA010000117.1 GCA_016880655.1 Rhodocyclaceae bacterium | reverse complement strand
TCGAGCCCGGCGTTGCGGGTCTCCAGCTTCTGATTGACCTCGCGCTGCGCGCTGAGCTGCCGGTCCATGTCCCAGACCCGCAGCCAGCCGCCCTTGCCCAGCCAGAGCGGATACTGGAGCAACACGATCAGTGCCACCAGTACCCACGTCGGCCAGCGCATGGCGGGCAAGATTACTTGCGCAGGTTGTAGAACGTGGTGATGCCGGGATAGCTGACGGCATCGCCGAGGTCTTCCTCGATGCGCAGCAGCTGGTTGTACTTGGCGATGCGGTCGGAGCGCGACAGCGAGCCGGTCTTGATCTGGCCGGCATTGAGGCCGACGGCGATGTCGGCGATGGTCGAATCCTCGGTCTCGCCCGAGCGATGCGAGATCACGTTGGTGTAGCCGGCCCGCTTGGCCATTTCAACCGCGGCGAAGGTCTCCGTCAGCGTGCCGATCTGGTTGATCTTGATCAGGATCGAGTTGGCGATGCCCTTGGCGATACCCTCACGCAGGATCTTCGGATTGGTGACGAACAGGTCGTCGCCGACGATTTGCGTGGTCTTGCCCAGCTTGTCGGTCAGGAGCTTCCAGCCATCCCAGTCGCCTTCGGCCATGCCGTCTTCGATGCTGATGATGGGGTACTTGCCGGCCAGCGTCGCCAGGTAGTCGGTGAATCCCGCCGAAGTCAGTTCCAGCTTTTCAGAAGCCAGGATGTACTTGCCGTCCTTGTAGAACTCCGAGCTGGCACAATCCAGGCCCAGCACGACGTCCTGGCCCGGCGTGTAGCCGGCCGTCTCGATGGCCTTGAGGATCAGTTCGATGGCTTCGTCGTTGCCCGCGACGTTGGGCGCAAAGCCACCTTCGTCGCCAACCGTGGTCGGGTAGCCCTTCTTGTCGACCAGTTTCTTCAGGTGCTGGAAGACCTCCGCGCCGCAGCGCAGCGCCTCGCGGAAGCTCTTGGCGCCGACCGGCAGGATCATGAATTCCTGGATGTCGAGGTTGTTGTTGGCGTGCGCGCCGCCGTTGATGACGTTCATCATCGGCACCGGCATGGTCATTGGGCCGGAGCCGCCGAAGTAGCGATAGAGCGGCAGACCGGCTTCCTCTGCGGCCGCCTTGGCGACGGCCATCGAGACGGCCAGCATTGCGTTGGCGCCCAGGCGCGACTTGTTGTCGGTGCCGTCGAGCTCGCACAGCGCCTTGTCGATGAAGGTCTGCTCCTCGGCATCGAGACCGATGATGGTCTCGGAAATCTCGGTATTGACGTTCTCGACAGCGCGGGTCACGCCCTTGCCGAGATAGCGATCCTTGTCGCCATCGCGCAGCTCGATCGCCTCGCGGGAGCCCGTGGACGCGCCAGACGGCACGGCCGCACGGCCCATGACGCCGGATTCGAGCAGGACGTCGGCTTCGACGGTGGGATTGCCGCGGGAATCCAGTATCTCGCGGGCGACGACATCAACGATTGCGCTCATTTTCCTATCTTCCTGTTCACATTGAATAGCCTTCGACCAGCACCATGTCGAAGGACGAAACTCCTGCCCGCGCCTCGCGCGCGGCAACGTATTCCGGCGAGTCGTAGAACGCCTTCGCCTTTTCCCTGCTCTCGAACTCGATCACCACCAGCCGCTGCGGCTGCCAGGTGCCTTCCAGCACTTCATAAGCACCGCCACGCACGAGGAAGCGGCCGCCGAATTTCTCCACTGCGAGCGACGACAGGCGACGATACTCGACCATGCGCTCGGGATCGGTCGACTTGGCATCGACGACAAGATGGGCCTTGGTCATTGCACCTCCATGAAGCCGCCGCGCTTGACCAGCGCGTCGATGTCGCGCAGCGTCGCCAGCAGGTCGCGCATGCGCGCCAGCGGCCATGAGTTGGGCCCGTCGGACAGCGCCTTGGCGGGATCGGGATGCGTCTCCATGAACAAGCCCGCGACACCGACGGCGACAGCAGCCCGCGCCAGCACCGGCACGAACTCGCGCTGGCCGCCCGACGAGGTGCCCTGCCCGCCCGGCAACTGCACCGAGTGCGTCGCATCGAAAACCACCGGGCAGCCGGTCTCGCGCATGATCGCCAGCGAACGCATGTCCGACACCAGGTTGTTGTAGCCGAAGGAGACGCCACGCTCGCAGACCATGATGCTGTCGGCACCGCCGTTGGCTTCCTTCGCCTTGGCCACCACCTGCTTCATGTCGCCCGGGGCGAGGAACTGGCCCTTCTTGATGTTCACCGGCTTGCCACAAGCGGCGACGGCCTGGATGAAATCGGTCTGGCGGCACAGGAAAGCCGGCGTTTGCAGGACGTCGACGACCGACGCGACCGCGGCCACCTCGTCCTCGCCATGCACATCGGTCAATACCGGCACACCGATCTGCCTCTTCACTTCGGAGAGAATCGCCAGGCCTTCATCGATGCCAAGACCGCGGAACGACTTGCCCGAACTGCGATTCGCCTTGTCGTAGGAAGCCTTGAAGATGTACGGGATGCCCAGACCGGTACAGACTTCCCGCATCTGTCCGGCGATATCAAGACAGAGCTGTTGCGACTCGGCCACGCATGGGCCGGCGATCAGGAACAGCGGCCGGTTGATACCGACTTCGAAGTTGCAGAGTTTCATTGCTGTCCCTTGCGCGCCAGCGCCGCCTTGACATAGGCGATGAAGAGCGGATGGCCGGTGCGCGGGTTGCTGGTGAATTCCGGGTGGAACTGCACGCCGACGAACCACGGGTGGATGTCCTGCGACAGCTCCATCATTTCCGGCAGATTCTCGGACGGCGTGCGCGCCGAGATCACCATGCCGGCCGCTTCCAGCTTCGGCACGTAAACATTATTGACCTCGTAGCGGTGGCGATGGCGTTCGTTGACTTCCTTGCCATAGACCTGCGCCGCCAGCGTACCGGCCTTGATCGGACAACGCTGCGCGCCCAGGCGCATGGTGCCGCCGAGGTTGGAATTGGCGTCGCGCTGTTCGACTTTGCCTTCGCGGTCCAGCCATTCGGTGATCAATGCCACCACGGGGTGCGGCGTGTCCTGGTCGAACTCCGTGCTATTGGCGTTCGCCAGGCCGGCCATGTGGCGGGCGAACTCGATGGTCGCCAGTTGCATGCCCAGGCAGATGCCGAGATAGGGCACCTTGTTCTCGCGCGCGTAACGGATCGCGGCGATCTTGCCCTCGGTGCCGCGCTTGCCGAAGCCACCCGGCACCAGGATCGCATCCATCGTCGCCAGCGATGCGGCGCCGTTGCGCTCGATCTCCTCGGAATCCAGATAATGGATGCGCACCTTGCTGTGCGTGTGGATGCCCGCATGCACCAGGGCTTCCGTCAGCGACTTGTAGGACTCGGTTAAATCGACATACTTGCCGACGAATGCGACATTGACCTCGTGTTCCGGGTGCTCCAGCGAATCGATCAGCTTCTTCCACACCGACAGGTTGGCCGCCTTGGCCAGGATGCCGAGCTTGTGGCAGACGATCTCGTCCAGCATCTGGTCGTGCAGCATCGCGGGAATCTTGTAGATCGAGTCCGCATCCATCGCCGAGATGACCGCCTCGGGCTGGACATTGGTGAACAGCGCGATCTTGCGCTTCTCTTCCTCGGGAATCGGCCGGTCCGCGCGGCAGAGCAGGATGTCGGGCTGGATGCCGATCTCGCGCAGTTCCTTGACCGAGTGCTGGGTCGGCTTGGTCTTCAGTTCGCCGGCCGTGGGGATCCACGGCAGCAGCGTCAGATGCATGTAGCAGGTGTTGTTGCGGCCTTCCTCGATGCCCATCTGGCGAATCGCTTCCAGGAAGGGCAGCGACTCGATGTCGCCCACCGTGCCGCCGACTTCGACGATGACGACGTCATTGTTATCGGCGACAGCGCGAACTGCATCTTTAATCTCGTTGGTGATGTGCGGAATCACCTGAATCGTCTTTCCAAGGTAATCGCCGCGGCGTTCCTTGTTGATGACCGAAAGGTAAATGCGTCCGGTAGTCCAGTTGTTCGACTGGGTAAGTTGCGCGTGAGTGAACCTTTCATAAT
>JAEHDA010000116.1 GCA_016880655.1 Rhodocyclaceae bacterium | reverse complement strand
TTTCGTCCGGAGCTGGCGGCGCTGGCGGGCCTGGCCTTTGCTGCTTCCAGCGCGTGGCTGGGCTGGAACCTGATCGGCGCGGTGCGCCGCTATCGAGGCTTCAAAGATCGTGGGTTCGCAAGCGACGCAAGTCCGGTACCGTGATGTTGCGGCCCTGAACCTCGATAAGCCCGCCTTCCGACAATTCGTGAAGGATCCGCGAGAACGTTTCCGGCGTCAGGTTGAGCCGTGAAGCAAGGATGTGCTTCGACGTGGGCAACTTGATCTCGACGCGATTGACGGAATCGTCATCGTGCGGCGCGTGTTGTAGCAGGTAGCCGATCAGCCGCTGGGCGCTCGATCTGAGCGTATAGGATTCCACGTCGGCAATCAGCGAGTGCAGGCGCATCGACAGGCCGGCCAGCAGGCGGCGTGAAAACGAAGCGTCGGCGTCGATCAACTGAAACACGGCATTCTTGCCAATGTGCAGCAGGTGCGTGTCGACCAGGGCTTCGGCGAAGATCGGGAACGGCCGATCCATGAACATTACGGCCTCACCGAAGCTCTGCCGGGCGCCGATGATCTCGACGACTTTTTCGTTGCCTTGCGCCGACGGCAACGCCAGTTTCATCTGTCCCGACACGACGACGAAGAAGCCGTGGGCCGGGTCGCCCTTCTGGAACAGCATCTCACCCTTGGCAAGGTGTCGTTCGCGGGCCGCGGCCACGATCCGTTCCATCTGCTCGGGCGCCAGTGCCGAAAACAGCGGCAACTGTCCCAGCAGGATCGGCACGTTGATGCCGGACGCCGTTTTCTTTTCGCTGGTCATGGCGGCGAACCTTACCACGGTTTTTCGGAGTTGTTGCAGCAGCGCTGCGGCAGCCCGTCAGAGTCTGCGGATCTTCTCGATCAGCGTCGTGGTGGACCGCTGGTGGATGAACGGAATCGAATGGATCGTGCCGCCCCAGCCGATGACCTCGCTGCCACCGACGATTCTGTCGACTGGCCAGTCGCCGCCTTTCACCAATACATCCGGTCGGGTTTCAAGGATGCGCGCGAGTGGCGTGTCCTCGTCGAACCAGGTTACCAGCGACACGCATTCGAGTGCGGCCAGCACCGCCATGCGGTCTTCGAGCGAGTTGATCGGCCGGTCGTCGCCCTTGCCCTGCCGCTTGACGGATGCATCGCTATTCACGGCCACCAGCAGGCTCGAACCGAAGCTGCGGGCCTGGGCCAGGTAAGTGGCGTGTCCCCGATGCAGGATGTCGAAGCAGCCGTTGGTGAATACCAGTGGCCGAGACACGGTCCTCAGGCGCCCGGCCAGGTCGGCCGGGGCGCAAATCTTCTTCTCGAAATCGGGTGCGGCGGCCACTGCGTATCAGTTCGATTTCGGCGAGGGGTTGGTGTTGGCGCGGATGTCGAGCCGGTCGGCTTCTTCCTGCGAGATGATTTCGAAGAGGCGCACCACCTTTTGCACTCCGCCGGTGGTGCGGGCAATGTCGACCGCGGCATCGGCTTCCTTCTGCGTGACCAGGCCGAGCAGGAACACCGTGCCCCACTCGGTGACGACCTTGACGTGGTTGGCGGAGAAGGAGTGGTAATCGACGAAGCGTGCCTTCACCTTCGAAGTGATGAAGGAGTCTTGGCTGCGGCCGGACAGGGTGCTGGCCTGCGCGACGAGCAGTTCATTGCTGATCGACTTCACGTTGGGTACGGTCGCGACGATCCGTTCCGCCTGGGCCTTGGCCTCCTGGCTGAGGCATTCGCCGCTCAGCAGGACCATGCGGTTGTAGCTGGTGACATTGATATGGGTGGCAGTGCCGAACATTTCGTTCAGGCGATTGTTGGCGCGCACCTCGATCGCTTCGTCGGCAAGGTAGGTTTCCGAGATGCGGCGGTCGGCTACCATCAGCGCACCCGCACCGATGCCGACGACGGCGGCGGGGAAGCAGCCCGCGAGCGCGGGCGCCAGGGCGGCCATGGTGAGCCAGAGGACGAGCCGGGAATAGCCGAAAATGTTCTGCTTCATTGAGTATCTCCTAACATGAGTGCGTCGATGCCATCGCACAGGCAATGCAGCGTCAGGAGGTGCACCTCCTGAATGCGTGCGGTCCGGCTGGCCGGTACGCACAGATGAATTTCGTCGGCGGCCAATGCGGCCGCCATCCTCCCGCCGCCCTTGCCGGTGAGGGCGACGACGCGAACCCCGCGTTCGCGCGCCGCCGTCATGGCGGCGAGCACGTTGGGCGAGTTTCCTGACGTGGAAATCGCCAGCAGCACGTCGCCCTTGCGGCCCAGGCCCTGCACCTGCTTGGCGAAGACCTGGTCGTAGTGGTAGTCGTTGGCGATCGAGGTCAGCGTCGAGGTGTCGGTGGTCAATGCGATGGCGGCCAGCGGTGCGCGCTCGCGCTCGAATCGGTTCAGCAGTTCCGCGGCGAAGTGCTGCGAGTCGGCCGCCGAGCCGCCGTTGCCGCAGGCCATGATCTTGCCGCCGGCCTTGAGCGACGTCGCCATGACCTGAATGGCTGCAGCTATAGGCGCGGCCATCGCGGCCGCGGCTTTCTGCTTGGTCGCGACACTGTCGTCAAATTGGTCCCGGATGCGCTGTTCGAGGTTCATGGCTGGGGCGATTTTAGCCGGAGGGCTTCTCGACCAGCCGACGGAAATAAGCGGTTAAAGGACAACAAACACCTCGATCAACAAGCGTTGCCACGGGTTCGGATGCTCGCGCAACCTGGCGATGCGAGCCGCGACGACGGTACCGCCCTCCATTTCCGCCGCGACGCTGCGGTTCTCCGACTTCGGCAGGTAACCCAGCATGCGGCCGCGCCACTCGACGCGCACCGCGTTGCGGTCATGCGGATTGTCCGGCTCTCGTACCAGGGTCAATGCGTCACCGACCCGCAGTTCGGGCCAAAGTTCCCCCGCCTGGTGATACTGAAAGCCGGCGAGGGGCGAACTCTGCACCAGAACCTTGATGGTCTGCGCCTGTGTGGACGCGGCGACAAGAAGCAGCAGGCTAATCAGGACGGAACGCATCGCGCAGCCATTCGATGTGCTCGCCTTCCAGCAGCACGCAGTCGAAGCGACAAGGCGATTCCCCGTGTCGCGCCAGCCAGTGCCGTGCGGCCATGACGATCTTCGCCTGCTTGATTGCGGTGATGCTGGCCGCCGCGCCGCCGAAATCGGATCGGTTCCGCAGGCGCACCTCGACGAACACCACGGTCGCGCCATCGCGGCAGATCAGGTCGATCTCGCCGCCGCGAACGCGAAAGTTGCGGCCGACGATGCGCAGGCCGCGTCCGGTCAGGTAGCGGGCCGCCGATTCTTCGCCGGCGGCACCCTTGGCTTGTGTCGAGATCATCGCACTGGGACAATGGTCGGCATGAGTGAAATTCCGAATGCATTGTATGTCGTCGCCACGCCGATCGGGAATCTCGGCGACGTCACCCTGCGTGCGCTGGAGACTTTGCGCAGCGCGGATTTGGTGGCTTGCGAGGACACCCGTCATGCCCACACGTTCCTGGATCACCACGGCATCCGGACGCAGACCGTGCCGCTGCACGAGCACAACGAGGCCGCCGCATCAGTGCGCCTGGTCGAGGCGTTGCGAGCCGGCCGGCGCGTGGCCTTGATCTCCGATGCCGGTACGCCTGGCATTTCCGATCCCGGCGCGCGCGCCTGCGCGGCCGTTCGCGCGGCAGGCTTTCGCGTCATCCCCGTGCCAGGCCCGAGTGCCGCGATCACGGCGCTCTCGGCGGCAGGCTTGCCCGATGCGCGCTTCCTCTTTGCCGGTTTCCTGCCGCCGAAACCGACGGCGCGGCGGCACGAAATCGAAGCACTGAAGGGCGTTCCGGCGGCTCTGGTGTTTTACGAGGCACCGCACCGCATCGAAGAGACCATCGCCGACCTCGCCGCGCTGCTGGAGCCGGAACGCACGCTGGTGGTCGCGCGCGAGCTGACCAAGCTGTTCGAGCAGATTGCCGTCATGCCGCTGGCCGAAGGGCCAGTGTGGCTTGCCGCCGACGACAATCGCAAGCGCGGCGAATTCGTACTCGTTGTCTCCGCACCGCCGCCGCATGAAGGCCTGGATGCCGAGGCGGAGCGCGTGCTCAAGGCGCTGCTGGCCGAACTGCCCGTCAAGCAGGCGGCGAAGCTGGCGGCGGAGATTACCGGGACGGCGAAGAACGCGCTGTATCAAAGGGCGCTGCAACTCAAGGCATAATCCCGTTCATGCAAACGCTCACCATCGCCCGGCCCGACGACTGGCACCTGCATCTGCGCGACGGCGCCGCCCTCGCCGCCGTGTTGCCCGATACCGCCCGGCGATTCGGTCGTGCCATCGTCATGCCCAACCTCAAGCCGCCCGTTACCACGGTCGAGCAGGCTTCGGCCTATCGCGAGCGCATCCTGGGCGGCGTGCCACCACAGCTGACTTTTGAGCCGCTGATGGCGCTGTACCTGACCGACATGCTGCCGCCTCTCGAAATCGAAAAGGCGAAAGCGAGTGGTTTCGTGCACGCGGTGAAGCTCTACCCGGCCGGGGCGACGACCAACTCCGATGCCGGCGTCACCGACCTTGCCCGCTGTCGTGCGACGCTGGCGAGGATGGAAGCACTCGGCGTGCCGCTGCTGGTGCATGGCGAGGTGACCGATCCGGCGGTCGATATCTTCGACCGCGAGGCGGTGTTCGTCGAGCGCGTGCTGACACCCCTGCTTAAGGATTTCCCGGCGTTGAAGCTGGTGCTCGAACACGTAACGACCAAGGATGGCGTGGACTTCGTGCTGGCCAACGGCGGCAACGTGGCGGCAACCGTCACCGCGCATCACCTGCTGCTCAATCGCAACGCCATCTTCCAGGGCGGCATCCGGCCGCATCACTACTGCCTCCCGGTCCTCAAGCGCGAGCGGCATCGCCAGGCGCTGGTGGCGGCCGCAATCTCGGGCAACCCGAAGTTCTTCCTCGGCACCGATTCGGCACCCCACGGGAAGAGCACCAAGGAGACCGCCTGCGGCTGCGCCGGCTGCTACACAGCGCATGCGGGCATCGAGCTTTACGCCGAGGTCTTCGAGGCGGCGGGTGCGCTCGACAGGTTGGAAGGCTTCGCCAGCCACTTCGGCGCCGATTTCTACGGCTTGCCGCGCAACACGGAGCGCATCACGCTGGCGAAGGAGAGCTGGACCGTGCCCGCCACGCTGCCCTACGTGGATAACGACGTCCTGGTGCCGCTGCGGGCAGGCGAGGCCGTGGCCTGGAGGCTGACATGATGCGTTTCATCCTGCCCTTGCTTGTCCTGTTCGTGGCCGGCTGCGCCAAGGAGCCGGCCGCCTACATGATCGCCGGCAGCGAAATCGCCATTACCGTCGAGCGGATCAAGCCGAACTTCTGGAGCAGCGGCTGGGAACTGGACCTCATCGTTCGCCAGCATCCCAATTGCCAGCGGCGCCATCACTTGAAGCCCGCCAAGAGCGACAAGGTGAGGGTCGACGTTTATACCCCCGAACGCGGCGTCTTCATCCTCAGGCAGGGCAAGCGCTGGTACGTTACCGACCTGCGCACCTGCGGCTTTGATGCCTTCAAGGAACCGCCTCCCGAGCCGGGCGAACTCGTCGGCGCCTTCATGGAGAAGGGGGGCGTATTCAAGTTCGTCCAAAGCAAGGATCGCGCGGCGTCCGACAACGGCGGGGCCGAGGCCGAATAGGCCGGCTGTTACAATTCACCCCGGAAGTCCGCCAGGCAACCGCTGGATGCGTAAGCATCTGGAGGAAAGTCCGGGCCCCATAGAGCAGGATGCCGGCTAACGGCCGGGCGCAGCAAGCCGCGTAAGCGGCCCAAGGCGACAGACAGTGCAACAGAAAGATACCGCCTAAGTTCGCAAGAACCGGCAAGGGTGAAATGGCGGGGTAAGAGCCCACCGCGGACGTGGTAACACGGACGGCACGGCAAACCTCATCCGGGGCAAGGCCAAATAGGGGAGCATTGGCGTGGCTCGCGTCGCTCCCGGGTAGGCTGCTAGAGGCCGTCGGCAACGGCGGTCCCAGAGGAATGGTTGCCCACGACAGAACCCGGCTTATCGGCGGACTTCCATCCTGCCTTCCGCTCGCCATGAACTTCATGTTTCACTTTCAGTGCATGCGCTACCTGCATTGATTTTACTGGAGAAACTTTTGAGACTTTTGTCGCAAAAGTCGCTGTAAGTCATTGTCGGCACAGAATAAATCCCGATTTCCCCCTTGACCGGTGGTTTTTTCTTCCCTAGAGTGGGAAGAAGTGGGGGTAAGTGGGGAATTTATGTTCCAAGGGGCGACTTCGCTGAGTCTGGATGCCAAAGGGCGCATGGCCGTGCCTGCCCGGCATCGCGACGCCCTGCTCAAGGCGGCTGAGGGCCGCCTTGTTCTGACCGCCCATCCGCATCGCTGCCTGCTCCTCTATCCGGCGCCCGACTGGGAGCCGATCCGCGCCCGCATCCTTGCCGCACCCAGCCTCGAAGCACAGTCCGCCAAGCTGCGGCGGCTGCTGGTCGGCTTCGCGGTCGAACTGGAGATGGACTCGGCTGGACGCGTGCTGGTGGCGCCGGAATTGCGCCAGTACGCCGGACTGGAGAAGGACATCTGGCTGGTCGGGCAGGGCAGCCATTTCGAAGTCTGGTCGGATGCCGGCTGGAAGCAGCAGCAGGAAGAAATTTTCGCACTGGGCGACAAGCTATTGCCGCCAGGCATGGAAAACCTGGCGCTGTGAGCGCTGGCTCACACGTCAGCGTATTGCTGGAAGAAGCGGTCGAGGCACTGGCGGTCAGACCGGACGGCATCTACGTCGATGCCACGTTCGGCCGGGGCGGCCACAGCCGGGCGATCTTGCAGCGGCTCGGGCCGGAGGGAAGGCTGGTGGCGCTGGATCGCGATCCGGTGGCGGTGGCGTCAGGACAGGTGATCACCGACTCACGCTTCACGCTGGTACATGCGGCATTCGGCCGGTTAAGTGCGGTGCTGGATGGATTGGGCATAGCCGAGGTCGATGGGGTGTTGCTGGACATCGGGGTGTCGTCGCCGCAACTGGATACGCCCGAACGGGGCATGAGTTTTCGTTTCGATGCGCCGCTGGACATGCGCATGGACACGAGCGAGGGGGAGACCGCGGCCGAATTCCTGGCCCGGGCCGAACAACATGAAATCGAAAGGGTGATCAGGGACTATGGCGAAGAACGGTTTGCTCATGCGATTGCAAAGGCGATTGTTGCTGCTCGGGGCCAATTCGGTATTTCAAGCACAGGACAACTTGCCGCGCTCGTGGAAAAGGCCGTCCGCACGAGGGAGCCGGGCCAGCACCCGGCGACGCGCAGCTTTCAGGCTCTACGGATTCACGTCAATCGGGAGCTTGAGGAGCTGTCGCTAGTCCTGCCGCAATGCGTGGCGCGCCTGGCACCCCAAGGACGGATGGTCGTGATCAGCTTCCACTCACTGGAAGACCGCATCGTCAAACGCTACCTGCGCGACGAGAGCCGGCCGCCCAGGCTGCCGAGCCGGTTGCCGGTGCGAGCCGCCGAGTTGCCGCAACCCAGGCTGCGGCTGATCGGCAAACCGGTCTACGCAGGCGAGGCGGAAGTTGCCGCCAACCCGCGCGCCCGCAGCGCCGTGATGCGCGTGGCCGAGCGGGCATGACATCATGCTGCGCGCCAACCTTCTCCTCCTGCTGGTCGCCGTGATCTGTGCCTTGAGTACCGTGTCGGCCAACCATCGGGCGCGCAAGCTGGTGACCGAGTACGAGCGCGAGCAGGGCCGCATGCGCGAGCTCGATATCGAATGGGGGCAACTACAGATCGAGCAGAGCACCTGGGCCAATCATGGGCGCATCGAACAGATCGCCCGCGACAGGCTCGGCATGCGCGTACCACCGCCCGGTCAAGTGGTATCGCTGGAGGCGGCCCGGTGAAGTTCGCCCGAAGCCCCATCCTCAATCAGCGCCTGTCGCCCGGCCGTTCGCGGCTGGTGGTGCTGGCGCTGCTGGGCAGCTTCATCCTCCTGGCCGGCCGCTCTTTCTACCTGCAAGTGTTCCAG
This sequence comes from Rhodocyclaceae bacterium, assembly GCA_016880655.1. GTDB lineage: Bacteria > Pseudomonadota > Gammaproteobacteria > Burkholderiales > Rhodocyclaceae > Fen-999. Next base: position 3,665 of record JAEHDA010000116.1, on the reverse strand, counting down.
ACCGATTTCCTCCAGAAGAAGGGCGAGTCCCGCTACGAGCGCGTGATCGAGATTTCCGCCACTCGCGGCCGCATCCTCGACAGGCATGGCGACGTGCTGGCGATATCGACACCGGTCAAGGCGGTCTGGGCGATTCCCGAGGACGCGCGGCTGGCGCCGGCCCAGGCGCGGCAGCTTGCGGCACTGCTGGAAATGGATGTGCGCGAACTCAACCGCAAGCTCGCCTCCGAGAAGGATTTCGTATTCCTCAAGCGCCAGATTCCGCCCGACGTCGCCGAGAAGGTCGCGGCGCTGCGCATTCCCGGCATTCACGACCAGCGCGAGTACCGTCGCTACTATCCGTCGGGCGACGTGATGGCGCACATGCTCGGCTTCACCGGCGTCGAGGACGCCGGTCAGGAAGGTGTCGAATTGGCCATGAACAACCTGCTGACCGGCAAGCCCGGCAGCCGGCGCGTGATCAAGGACCGCCGCGGCCAGATCGTCGAGGACGTGGAGTCGATCCACTCCCCGCAGGAAGGCCGGGACGTCACCCTGGCGCTCGACGCCAAGATCCAGTACCTCGCGCACAGCCAGTTGAAGAAGGCGTTGGTTGAACACAAGGCCAAGGCCGGCGGCGTGGTCGTACTCGACGCCAAGACCGGCGAGGTGCTGGCACTTGCCAACGCGCCGACCTACAACCCGAACAACCGCGTGCGACTGGTCGGGGCGCAACTGCGCAACCGCGCCTTCACCGATACCTTCGAACCCGGTTCCACCTTCAAGCCCTTCACCGCCGCACTGGCGCTGGAGAAGGGCAAGTTCCGCTTCGATACGCCCATCGACACCTCGCCCGGCAGGCTCACCATCGGTTCGGCGACGATCCACGATGCGCACAAGCACGAAATGCTGACGCTGGCCGAGGTCGTCCAGAAGTCCTCGAACGTCGGCGTGGCCAAGGTGGCGCTCTCGTTCCAGCCGGACGAGATGTGGCAGATGTTCAACAGCCTCGGCTTCGGTGCGCCGCTCAAACTGGGTTTCCCCGGCGAGGTTGGGGGTCGGCTGCGTCCGGCAAAGAGCTGGCGGCCGATCGAGCAGGCGACCATGTCCTACGGGCATGGCATTTCGGTGACGCTGATGCAGATGGCCCGCGCCTACCTGGCTTTCGCCCGCGACGGCGACCTGATCCCCGTTTCGCTGACGCGCGTCGATACGCCGCCGCGTACCGGCACCCCGGTGTTTTCGGGCCAGACCGCACGCGAAGTCCGCACCATGCTGGAGATGGCGGTGCAGCCCGGCGGAACCGCGCCCAAGGCGCAGATACCCGGCTATCGCGTCGCCGGCAAGACGGGTACCGCCCACAAGCTCGACGGCGGTGCCTACGCCGACAAGTACGTCGCATCGTTCATCGGCTTCGCACCGGCCTCCGATCCGCGTCTGATCGTCGCGGTGATGATCGACGAACCGTCCGGCACCCGATACTACGGCGGCGACGTGGCGGCTCCCGTCTTCGCCGAAGTCATGTCCGGCGCGCTGCGCACCCTCGGCGTGCCGCAGGATCTCCCGCTCAAGCCGCTGATCATGGCTGAAGCGGTGAAGGAGGGGGTGTAAGCCCGTGACCCCGGCCATGGCCATCCTCGACCAACTGCAAGCGCGCGGCATCAAGGCCGCCAACCTGTGCGCGGACTCCCGCACCGTGCGGCCCGGTGACGTGTTCGTCGCCATGCCCGGCCATCGTACCGACGGCCGCGCCTATGTCGCCGACGCGGTGCGCGGCGGCGCGTCCGCCGTGCTGCACGAGGCTGGCGTTACGGTCGACGTCGCCGTGCCTGCCATCGCGGTAGCCGATCTGGCCGCCATGTCCGGCGAGATTGCCCACCTTGTCTATGGCCGTCCGTCCGAACGGCTGTGGATGGCGGGAATCACCGGCACCAACGGCAAGACCTCGGTCTCGCAGTGGATCGCCCAGGCGATGCATCAATTCGACTGCCCCTGCGCCGTGATCGGCACGCTGGGCAACGGCTTCCCGAACAAGCTGGCCGAAAGTGCCAACACCACGCCGGATGCCATCACCCTGCACCGGTTGCTGGCGGACTTCGTCGAGCATGGCGCCGTCGCTTGTGCCATGGAGGTGTCGTCGATCGGGCTCGACCAGAACCGGGCCGGCGGCATCGATTTCGATGTGGCGGTGTTCACCAACCTCACCCGCGACCATCTCGAATACCACGGCACCATGGCCGCCTACGCCGCGGCCAAGGCGAAGCTGTTCGACTGGCCGGGTCTGGGCGCCGCAGTGATCAACCTCGACGATCCCTTCGGCGCGGAGCTGGATGCGAAGCTGGCCGGCCGCGTGCGCACCATCGGCTACACGCTGGCGGGAAAAGTCAGTCGTGGCGAGACGCTGGCCGCGCAGGATTTCGCGATGACCGCGACGGGCATCGCCTTCACGCTGAACGGCGTGGCCATCTCCGCGCCGGTCGTCGGCCGCTTCAATGGTTCCAACCTGCTCGCGGTGATCGGTGCGCTGCTGGCCGGCGACGAGTCGCTGGACGATATTGCCGGCGTGTTGCCACGGCTGACTTTTCCGCCGGGTCGCATGCAGGCCATTGGCGGCCACGGCGCGCCGCTGGTGGTGATCGACTACGCGCATACGCCGGACGCGCTGGAGAAGGCGCTGGCGACGCTGCGTGAAACAGCGGCGGCGCGCGGCGGCAAACTCGTCTGCGTGTTCGGCTGCGGCGGCGATCGCGATCCGGGCAAGCGGCCCTTGATGGGGGGGATTGCCGAGCGGCTGGCCGACCGCGCGCTGCTGACCAGCGACAATCCGCGCAGCGAAGACCCGGAGGCGATACTCGCGGCCATCGTCGTCGGCATGAGCGCGAAGCCTGACATCGAACTCGATCGCGCCCGCGCCATCGAAACTGCAATAACCGAAGCCGACTCGCGCGACGTCATCCTGATCGCCGGCAAGGGACACGAACCCTATCAGGAGGTCGCGGGCGTGCGGTACCCGTTCTCCGACCTCGATCATGCACGCGCAGTGCTGGAGCAGACCCGATGATGGATCTCTACGAAGCGGCCCAGGCAACCGGCGGCACCGCCAGCGCCGAGGGCCACCTGTTTGCCGGTGTGTCGACCGACTCGCGTGCCATCGCGGCGGGCGAGCTGTTCGTGGCGTTGAAGGGCGATCGTTTCGACGGCCACGACTACGTGCGCGATGTCCTGGCGCGCGGTGCATCCGCGGTGATGGTGGATCATGCGTGGGCGGGTCAGCACGGCCAGGGACTGCCGCTGGTCCACGTCACCGACACCCGCCTGGCGCTCGGCAGCCTCGGCGGCCACTGGCGCCGTCAGTTCGAGCTGCCGCTGATCGGGATCACGGGCAGCAACGGCAAGACCACGGTCAAGGAAATGTGCGCGGCGATCATGCGCGAGCACGAGCGGCGCGACGACCTCGATCCGGCCGAGGTGGTGCTCGCGACCACGGGCAACCTGAACAACGACATCGGCCTGCCGCTGATGCTGCTGCGCCTGCATGCCGGCCATCGCGCCGCCGTGATCGAAATGGGCATGAACCATCCGGGCGAGATCGCCTATCTCACCCGCCTGGCGCGGCCGACGGTGGCGCTGGTGAACAATGCCCAGCGTGCGCACCTGGAGGGTCTCGGCACGCTGACCGAGGTGGC
>JAEHDA010000115.1 GCA_016880655.1 Rhodocyclaceae bacterium | reverse complement strand
GTGCCCGTAGTGCTTCGCCGGCGCGACGATGCAGGCCGCCCCGGCGCTCATCGTCGCCAGCGGATAGACGGCGAAGGCGTGCTGCGAGAACACGGCCGAACGGCCGGGCGCGAGGAATACGCGCGCCGCCAGATCGAGCACGTCGTTGGAGCCGTTGCCGAGAACGATCTGCTCCTGCGCCAGAGCGGAGCGCTCGGCCAGCGCGGCGATCAGCTCGAACTGGTCCGGATAGCGCTCGACGCCAGCGATGGCCCTCTCGACAGCGGCCCGCGCCTTCGGGCTCATGCCGAGTGGATTCTCGTTCGACGCCAGCTTGACGATCCTGTCGACGGGAATGCCCATCTCGCGGGCCAGTTCGGTGATCGGCTTGCCGGGAACGTAGGGCGAGATGGCGCGAATGTAGTCGGGGGACTGGTGGGCGATGCTCATGAGCCGCTCTCAGAGGGGGGCTTTGGGATAGGAACCGAGTTCCTTGAGGAAACCGACCTGGCCGCGCAGGTCTTCCAGCGCACGTGCGACGACCGGGTCCTGGCGATGGCCATCGACGTCGATGAAGAAGACGTAGGCCCAACGCGATTCGCCGAAGCCGCGCGCCGGGCGCGACTCGAACTTGCTCATCGAAACACCGTGCGCCTTCAGCGGCGTCAGCAGGTCGTGCACCGCGCCCGGCTTGTTCTGCGCGGAGCAGACGAACGAGGTCTTGTCGGAGCCCGATGGCCCGGAATCGTGTTTCGCCAGCACCAGAAAGCGCGTCGTGTTGTTCGGGTCGTCCTCGATGTTGGCGGCCAGGATGTTCAGCTCGTAAAGCTTTGCCGCCGCCTCGCCGGCGATGGCGCAGGACTCCGGATCGAGCGCGGCCATGCGCGCCGCTTCGGCATTGCTGGCCACGGGCACGCGCGGTACGTTGGGGAGATTGCGGTTCAGCCATTCGTGGCACTGCGCCAGCGACTGGGCATGGGAATACAGCTTCTGGAGGCGTTCCACCGCGGCTGACTTTGACATCAGGTTCTGATGGATGCGCAGGCCGACTTCGCCGCAAATCATCAGCGGCGACGTCATCAGCAGGTCGAGGGTCCGGCCGACCGCACCTTCGGTGGAGTTCTCCACCGGTACGACGCCGTAGTCGGCGTTGCCGGATTCGACCGAGCGGAACACGTCGTCGATGGTGATGAAGGGTGTGAAGGACGGTGCGGAACCGAAATGCTTCTTGGCCGCGCTTTCGGTGAAGGTACCGGCCGGACCGAAATAGGCGATTTTCAGCGGCTGCTCCAGCGCCAGGCAGGACGACATGATCTCGCGGAAGATCGTGCGCACGGCGCCTTCCGGCAGCGGACCGGGATTCGTTTCGGCGATCCGGCGCAGCACCTGCGCTTCGCGTTCGGGACGATAGAGATTGCCGTGCTTGATCTCGCCGATGCGATGGGCGTACTGCGCCCGCTGTGACAGCAGGCGCAGTACCTCATCGTCGAGCGCATCGATGCGCTCGCGCAGCCCGGACAGTTCCTTCTGCTCGTCTGCCTTGCTCATCAGCCTTCCACGGGCAGGTAGCGGACTGCCAGCACACCGTCGATCCTGGCAATGGCATCGACCACCTTCGTCGGCACCTTGCTGTCGACATCGACCAGCGTGTAGGCCACGTCGCCCTTGGACTTGTTCATCATGTTGCTGATGTTGAGCTTGGCCTCGGCCATGGCGGTGGAAATCTGGCCGACCATGTTGGGCACGTTGGCGTTGGCGATGGCAATGCGATGGCCCGATTCGCGCGGCATCACCACGTTCGGGAAGTTCACCGAATTGACGATGTTGCCATCGAGCAGGTAGTCACGGACCTGATCCGCCACCATCAGCGCGCAGTTCTCCTCCGCCTCGCGGGTGGATGCGCCCAGGTGCGGCAGCGCGATCACGTGCGGGTGGGTGTTCACATGCGCGCTCGGGAAGTCGCAGACGTAGGTGGCGATCTTCTTGGCTTCGAGCGCCGCCAGCACCGCGGCCTCGTCGACTACGCCCTCGCGCGAGAAGTTGAGCAGCACCGCGCCCGGCTTCATCTGCTCCACCGCCGCCGCGTTGATCATCTTCTTCGTCGCATCGACCAACGGCACATGCATGGTGACGAAGTTGGAGTTCTTCAGCACGTCGGCCAGGCTGTGCCCCTTCCTCACCTGCGACGGCAGGCTCCAGGCGGCATCGACAGTGATCTCGGGATCGTAGCCGATGACGTGCATGCCCAGCTTGATGGCGGCATCGGCAACCAGGCAGCCGATCTTGCCCAGACCGACCACGCCCAACGTATGACCGGCCAGCTCGTAGCCGGCGTAGGTCTTCTTGCCGCCTTCGACCTTCTTCTCCATCTCCGCGTCCTTGGGATCGAGCGAAGAGACGAACTTCATGGCGCCGCCGATGTTCCGCGCCGCCAACAGCATGCCCGCCAGCACCAGCTCTTTCACGGCGTTGGCGTTGGCGCCCGGTGCATTGAAGACCGGCACGCCGCGCGCCGACATGGCTTTGACGGGAATGTTGTTGGTGCCCGACCCGGCGCGGCCGATTGCCAGCACGGACTTGGGAATGTCCATGCCGTGCATGTCGGCCGACCGGACCAGAACCGCATCCGGCTTGGCGACTTCCTTGCCTGTCTCGAAACGCTCGGCGGGGAGTCGCTTGAGGCCGTGGGCGGAGATATTGTTGAGAATCAGAACCTGGAATTTTTCGGTCATGATCCCGTCCCCTCAGTTGCCGTGCCGGGCTGCGAATTCCTTCATGTACTCGACCAGCGCCTGCACGCCCGCGACGGGCATGGCGTTGTAGATCGAGGCCCGCATGCCGCCGACCGAGCGGTGGCCCTTCAGCTGCACCATGCCCTTGGCCTTGGCACCCTTGAGGAACTCCTCGTCGAGGCCGGCATCCTTGAGCGTGAACGGCACGTTCATGCGCGAGCGGTCGGACTTGGCGACCGGGTTACGGTAGAAGTCGGTGGTTTCGAGGTAGTCGTAGAGCAGGTTGGCCTTCTCGACGTTCTTCTGCTCCATGGCCGCGATGCCGCCGTTCCTCTTCAGCCACTGGAAGACCAGGCCGGCGATGTAGATCGCGTAAGTCGGCGGCGTGTTGTACATCGATTCGGCGTCGACGTGCGTCTGGTAGTTGAGCATGGCTGGCGGCGTCGGCACCGCCTTGCCGACCAGGTCGTCGCGGACGATGACGATGGTCAGGCCGGCCGGGCCGATGTTCTTCTGCGCGCCGGCGTAGATCAGGCCGAACTTGGAAACGTCGATCGGACGGGACAGGATGTTCGACGACATGTCGCAGACCAGCGGCACATCGCCCGTTTCGGGAATCCAGTTGAACTCGACGCCGCCGATGGTCTCGTTGGCGGTGTAGTGGACGTAGGCGGCGTCCTTGTTCAGTTTCCAGTCGGCCTGGGCCGGCGCGTAGGTAAAGCCCTTGTCTTCGGCACTGGCCACGACGTTCACGTTGCAGAAGGTCTTGGCAGCCTTGATCGCCTTCTTGGCCCATTCACCCGTGTGCACGTAGTCGGCCGAAGCCTTGCCGCGCAGCAGGTTGATCGGAATCATCTCGAACTGGGCCGAGGCGCCGCCTTGCAGGAACAGCACCTTGTAGTTGGCGGGAATGCCCATCAACTCGCGCAGGTCGGCTTCGGCCTGGGCGGCGATGCCCATGAACTCCTTGCCGCGGTGGCTCATCTCCATCACGGAGCAACCGGCGCCATGCCAATCGACCATCTCGTCCGCGGCTTGCTTCAGGACTTCTTCGGGTAGCGCGGCGGGGCCGGCGCTGAAGTTGAATACACGTGTCATGGTTCTCACTCCTCTTCTGTTTCGATGACCTTGTCGATGCCGGCCAGCTTGGTGCCGTCGTCGAGATTAATCAGCGTCACGCCCTGGGCCGAACGGCTCGTCTCGCGCACCTGGTCGACCAGGGTGCGGATCATCACGCCGCCGGTGGAGATCAGCATCACCTCGTCCTCGGGCTTCACCAGCACGGCACCGATCACCTTGCCGTTGCGCTCGGAAGTGCTGATGGCGATCATGCCCTTGGTGCCGCGGCCGTGGCGGGTGTATTCGGCAATGTTGGTGCGCTTGCCGAAACCGTTTTCGGTCGCAGTCAGCACCTGGAACTCCTCGCCTTGCGCGACCAGCATCGAGATCACCGTCTGCCCGTCCTCCAGCATCATGCCGCGCACGCCGCGGGCATTGCGGCCCATCGGCCGGACGTCGCCTTCCTCGAAGCGCACGGCCTTGCCGGCATCCGAGAACAACATCACATCACAAGTGCCGTCGGTGATGGCAACGCCGATCAGGTAGTCGCCGTCATCGAGGCCGACCGCGATGATGCCGGCCTTGCGCGGATTGGAGAAGTCGGTCAGCGGAGTCTTCTTGACGGTGCCCTGGGTCGTCGCCATGAACACGAAGTGGCTCTCGTCGAACTCCTTGACCGGCAATACGGCGGTGATCTTCTCGTTGTCTTCGAGCGGGAAGAGATTGACGATCGGCTTGCCGCGCGAGGTGCGCGTGCCTTCCGGAACCTCGTAGACCTTGAGCCAATAGACCCGGCCGCGATTCGAGAAGCAGAGGATGTAGTCGTGCGTATTGGCGATGAAGAGGTGATCGACAAAATCATCTTCCTTGACGGCAGCCGCCTGCTTGCCCCGGCCGCCGCGCCGCTGGGTGCGATAGTCGTCCATCCGTTGGCGCTTGGCATAGCCACCGTGCGACAGCGTGACGACCATGTCTTCGCGTGCGATCAGGTCTTCGAGGTTGATGTCGGCCGTCTGCAAAATGATCTCGGAACGGCGCGGATCGTTGTACTGGGTACGAATCGCCGCCAGCTCGTCGCCGATGATCTGGATGATGCGCTCGGGGCGGGCCAGGATGTCGAGCAGATCGGCGATCTGCTCCATGACTTCCTTGTACTCGGTGACGATCTTGTCCTGCTCCAGGCCCGTCAGGCGTTGCAGGCGGAGTTCCAGGATCGCCTGCGCCTGGGCATCCGACAGGTAGTAGCCACGGCTGGACAGGCCGAACTCGGGGGCCAGCCCTTCCGGGCGCGAAGCCTCCGCCGCGGCACGGCGCAGCATGTCCTCGACCATTTGCGACTTCCAGGGGCGCGCCATCAATTCACGCTTGGCCTCGGGCGGCGTCGGCGCCGCCTTGATCAAGGCGATGATGTCATCGACGTTGGACAACGCCACTGCCAGGCCTTCGAGGATATGCCCGCGATCGCGCGCCTTCTTCAGCTCGAACACGGTGCGCCGCGTCACCACCTCGCGACGGTGGTTGATGAAGCACTCCAGCATCTGCTTGAGATTCAGCAACTGCGGGCGGCCATCGACCAGGGCCACCATGTTCATGCCGAACGTGTCCTGGAGCTGAGTCTGCTTGTAGAGGTTGTTCAGCACCACCTCGGGAACTTCGCCGCGCTTGATCTCGATCACCAGACGCATGCCCGACTTGTCGGACTCGTCCTGGATGTGGGCGATGCCCTCGATCTTCTTCTCGTTGACCAGCTCGGCGATCTTCTCCTGCAAGGTCTTCTTGTTGACCTGGTAGGGCAGCTCGTCGACGATGATTGCCTGCCGGCCCGAGGGTAGCTCCTCGATGTGGGTGCGGGCACGCATGATGACGCGGCCGCGGCCGGTCAGGTAGCCGTCGCGCACGCCGGAGACGCCGTAGATCAGGCCGGCGGTCGGAAAGTCCGGCGCCGGAACGATCTTGATCAGGTCCTCGATGTCGATGGCCGGGTTCTCCAGCACGGCCAGGCAGGCATCGACGACTTCGCCGAGGTTGTGCGGCGGAATGTTGGTCGCCATGCCGACCGCGATACCGGCGCTGCCGTTGATCAGCAGGTTGGGAATCTTGGCCGGGAGGATCAGCGGTTCCTGCTCGGAACCGTCGTAGTTCGGCCCGAAGTCGACGGTTTCCTTGTCGAGGTCGGCCAGCAGTTCGTGGCCGATGCGGGCCATGCGTACTTCGGTGTAACGCATTGCCGCCGCATTGTCGCCGTCGACCGAACCGAAGTTGCCCTGGCCATCGACCAGCATGTAGCGCAGCGAAAAGTCCTGCGCCATGCGCACGATGGTGTCGTACACCGCCGTATCGCCGTGCGGGTGGTACTTACCGATGACGTCACCAACGATACGCGCCGACTTCTTGTAGGCCTTGTTCCAGTCATTGTTCAGTTCGTGCATCGCGAAGAGCACGCGCCGGTGCACCGGTTTCAGTCCATCGCGCACATCTGGCAGGGCCCGGCCGACGATCACGCTCATCGCGTAATCGAGGTAGGAGTGGCGCATCTCCTCTTCCAGGCTGATCGGTAGGGTTTCTTTTGCGAAGGAGCTCGTTTGCATCTGGGGCGCCGCGAAATTGGCCAAGAAGAGCCGGCCTGGGAAAAAGGGCGATTTTATCACGCGGACATTGCCTGCCCGCGTTGTTCGGCACAGATGAATCTGCTTTAATCGGTCCCATGGCCCACCCCATCGACCTGCTTATCGAGCCCGGCTGGATCATCCCCGTCGAGCCGGCCGGCGCAGTGCTGGAGGGGCATGCACTGGCGATCGAGAAGGGCCGGATTGTTGCCCTGCTGCCGGCAGCGGAAGCGGCCAGCCGCTACGCCCCACGCGAACATCTCCGCCTGCCTGGCGAAGTACTGCTGCCGGGCTTCGTCAACGCCCATACCCACGCCGCCATGGCGCTGCTGCGGGGCTATGCGGACGACCTGCCCCTGATGCGCTGGCTGAACGAGCGCATCTGGCCGGCGGAAAAGGAACACGCTTCACCCGATTTCATCCGGGACGGCACGCTGCTCGCCGCCTGGGAAATGCTGCGCGGCGGGGTAACCTGCTTCAGCGACATGTATTTCTTCCCGGGCGCCGCCGCCGAGGCGGCCCGGCAGGCTGGAATTCGCGCGGTGCTCGGCGTCACCGTCATCGAGTTTCCGACTGCCTACGCCACCGATGCCGACGACTATCTGGCCAAGGGACTGGCGGTCCGGGACGCCTGGCGCGACGAACCGCTGGTGTCTTTCACCTTGGCCCCGCACGCCCCGTACACGGTCAGCGACCGTACCTTCGAACGAGTCGCCACGCTTGCCGCCCAGCTCGACGTACCCATCCACATCCATCTCCACGAAACCATGGCGGAGATAGAGGAAAGCATCAGCGGCCATGGCGTGCGACCAATAGAGCGTCTGCACCGGCTGGGATTGCTGGGCCCCAACCTGATCGCGGTGCATGCCGTGCACCTGAATCAACAGGAAATCAATCAGTTGGGCGCCAGTGGTTGCTTCGTCGCCCACTGCCCGACATCGAACCTGAAGCTGGCCAGCGGGATCGCGCCGATCGCGGATCTACAGGCAAACGGCATCCGGGTCGCATTGGGGACCGATGGCGCGGCCAGCAACAACCGCCTCGACGTCATGCGCGAGATGCGTCAGGCAACGCTGCTGGCCAAGGCCGGCAGCGGCGATGCGACGGCCGTTTCTGCCCATCAGGCCTTGCGGATGGCGACGCTCGACGGCGCAGCGGCGCTGGGCCTGGAGGCGATCACCGGTTCACTGGTGCCGGGAAAGTGGGCGGACCTCTGTTCGATTCGCCTGGACGAATGGACCGGCCTCCCTTGCTACGATCCCGCATCGCACGTCGTGCATGTTGCAGGGCGCGAGCAGGTCAGCCACGTCTGGGTTGCCGGGAAGATGCGAATTCGAGGCGGGCAGCCGCTCGGAATGTCAATTCCCGAATTGATCGGCATCAGCAAGTCATGGCATAATCGGCTGAGTTTGCGCGAGCTCGACAATTGCCCGCAAGCTCATTGAACAAGACCCAAACAAGCCATAACCTGTCCATTTCAACGGGGAAAATGACAATGAAATTCGCATCCAAGTCTTTGCTGCTCGCCGCCTTGCTCGGTATTGGCGGCACCGTCCTGGCCCAGACGTCCGGGATCGATACCAAGAATGTCGTCGGTTACAACATCGACCAACGCGGCTTCGTCGCCAAGAGCGGCTTCGGCCTGTGCTGGCGCACCGGTTACTGGACTCCGGCCATGGCCATCGAGGAATGCGATCCGGATCTGGTGAAGAAGCCGGAAGCGCCGGCCCCCGCGCCTGTCGCTGCGCCCGCACCGGCCCCCGCACCCAAGCCCGCACCGGCCCCCGCGCCGAAGCCCGCCGCCGAGAAGGTGACGCTGGCCGCCGATGCGCTGTTCGACTTCGACAAGGCCGTCCTGCGCCCCGAAGGCAAGGCGAAGCTGGATGATGTCGCTTCCAAGATGAACGAGATCAAGCTCGAAGTCATCATCGCCGTCGGCCATGCCGACCGGTTCGGCACCGAAGCGTACAACCAGAAACTGTCCGAGCGCCGCGCCGCGGCCGTGAAGGACTACCTGGTCGCCAAGGGCGTCGAAGCCAACCGCGTCTACACCGAAGGCAAGGGCAGCAAGCAGCCGGTCACCAATGCCGAGCTCTGCAAGGGAGCCAAGAGCAAGAAGGTGGTCGAGTGCCTGCAACCCGACCG
>JAEHDA010000114.1 GCA_016880655.1 Rhodocyclaceae bacterium | reverse complement strand
TCAGCCCGGCCGGGCCGCCGCCGATGACAACGATGGACATCAGCCGCGCGCGGCGACGACGCGATACTGCGCGGTCATGCGATGCGTTTCGCCGGCCGGCAGCGTGATCACGTCCTCGGCGGCATTCGCCGTCTCGACGCAGACCATGCCGAGGTGGCCGTCCGGGCCGAAGTCGCCCATCTTCTCCGCCTTCGCGATCCACGGGTTCCACACCACCGTCGAGCGGCTGCCCGTGCTGGTGATCAGGATGGTCCGGTCCATGACTGGATCGAGGATGCCGCAACAGCCGTGCGTGCCGAGGTAGATGCGATCGGTTTCCTGCGTGAAGGTGACCGGGCCCTGCTGGCGCGGCCGGCCGCCGCCGACCTTGTCGAGGTACTCGCAGCCTTCCAGCCCGGCCACCGTCGCCTTGCGGATGTCCCCGACCACGAAGTAGGTGTGCAGCGCCTGGCCGAGCTGGAACGGCGCCTTGCCGGTATTGGTGGTCGCTAGTTCGACTTCCAGTTCCTCGCCGACGGTGATGGTATTGCGGACGACCGAGGCGTGCGACCACTGGGCCCGCGTGGCGTCGGTCTGGGTCAGTTCGAATTCGAGGCGCACGCGGCCGTCGGGCAGCGCCTTGGTCGCCACCAGCGCCCAAGGCACGGTACGGGCGAAGCCGTGGCCGGGGAAGGTCGCGTCACTGGCGTGCGGTCCGAACCACGGCCAGCAGACCGGTGCGCCGCCACGGATCGATTTTCCCGGCGCGTATTTGGCCAGCTTGGAGACCCAGATCACGGGCTGCTGCCCGGCCGGCTGCCAGGTCATGACATGCGCGCCCTGCAGGGCGATGGTGGCGGTAGCGAACGGCGTCGTTACGCGCGCCGCAGCCAGTTCGCCGACCATCTCGAAGCCCAGTTTGCCGGCGATGCCGAATTGTTGGGTCAGGCTCTCTATTTCGCTCACTGCTGTCTCCTCATGTGGTTTGCTATTCACCTAATTCGGCCAGGCCGTCGGCCGCAATCTCGCGCACATCGGCGCTGTCGTCCTTCAGTCTCGGTTCCAGAAACGTGCGTGCCAGCGGCGACCCCGAGAGGCCGAGATAGTGGCAGGCATCCGCGCGCACGCGCGCGTCGGCATGTTCGGACAGTTTGCCCAGCTTCATCACCAGCACGCGTAGCGGCTCTTTGCCGGCGTAGTGCTCGAAGACGGCGGAAGCGCCCAGACTGACGTTCATGCTGGCATCGGGGTTGCCGACGATGGGCAGCAGGTCGGCCAGGAGTTCGGGCCGGCTGTCGATGATGCCGATCACCTGCTTCAGCCCGCCCTCCATCAGCAGGATGTGGAAGTAGTCGGCCATGCCGCCAGGCCCGCTGGCGGCGCGCACCCGCAGCTTCAATTCGTCGAGAATCTTCATGGACTTGCATTATGCCTGTCTGCGATAATGCGCGCCTTACCGGCCCTGCCGGTCCCCGTTCCCCTCCTTCTGGCGGGCACCCCATGACAGACACCATCGACTCCTTCGCGGCACTCAAGCTGCCGCCCGCCCTGCTTTCCGCACTCACCGACGTCGGCTACGAGACACCCTCGCCCATCCAGGCGGCCTGCATTCCCGTCCTGCTCGCCGGCAACGACCTGCTCGGCGAAGCCCAGACCGGCACCGGCAAGACCGCAGCGTTCGCGCTGCCCGTGCTGGCCCGCCTCGACCTCGCCCTCAAGAAGCCGCAGGCGCTGGTGCTGGCCCCGACACGCGAACTGGCCATCCAGGTGGCCGAAGCTTTCCAGAAGTACGCCAAACACATGCCGGGCTTCCACGTTCTGCCCGTCTACGGCGGCCAGAGCATGGTCATCCAGTTGCGTGCGCTGTCGCGCGGCGCCCATGTCATCGTCGGCACGCCGGGGCGCGTCATGGACCACCTGGAGCGCAAGAGCCTGAACCTCGACGCGCTGCAAACGCTGATCCTCGACGAAGCCGACGAGATGCTGCGCATGGGCTTCATCGACGACGTCGAATGGATACTCGGCAACACGCCGGCGACGCGCCAGACCGCGCTGTTCTCGGCCACCATGCCGGAGCCGATCCGCCGCATCACCAAGCGCTACCAGCGCGACCCGCAGCAGATCAAGATCAAGGCCGCGACCGCCACCGTATCCACCATCCGCCAGCGCTACTGGCAGGTGCGCGGCGCCGACAAGCTCGACGCGCTGACCCGCATGCTGGAAGTCGAAGAGGACTTCGACGCCGCCATCATCTTTGTGCGCACCAAGCTCGCCACCGTCGACCTCGCCGAGAAGCTGGAAGCGCGCGGCATGGAAGCCGCAGCGCTGAACGGCGACATGACCCAGGGCCTGCGCGAGCAGGTCATCGAGCGCCTGAAGAGCGGCAGCCTCGACATCGTCGTCGCCACCGACGTCGCCGCGCGCGGCATCGACGTGCCGCGCGTCAGCCACGTCATCAACTACGACGTCCCGTACGACACCGAGGCCTACATCCACCGCATCGGCCGCACCGGCCGCGCCGGGCGTACCGGCAGCGCCATCCTGTTCGTCGCGCCGCGCGAGATGCGCATGCTCAAGGCCATCGAGACCGCGACACGCCAGAAGATCGAACCGATCTCGCTGCCGACCGCGGGCGAAGTCGCCGAGAAGCGCGTCGCCCAGTTCCAGCAGCAGATCCTCGAAGTGCTGGGCAACGAAAACCTCGATTTCTTCTACGACGTCATTCGGCGCATGGAAGGCGAGCAGAACATAGCCACCCGCCAGATCGCCGCCGCACTGGCCTTCCTGGCCCAAAAGGAACGGCCGCTGAAGCCGGACATTCCGGACGTCCCCGCGCCGCCGCCGGCACCGTCGTTCTCCCCGGCGCCGCGCCACGAGACGCGCGGCGAGAAACCCGTACGCGAGAGGCGTGTCGCCACGACTGACCAGCCCGAAGGGCGCAGGACGCCACGAAGTGGCGGTCCCGAGCATCGCGAGGGATGGAGCGAAGCTCCACACTTTCCTGACACCGGCAAAGCCAAGCCGACGCTCGCCGAAGGCGACCTCAAGCGCTACCGCATCGATGTCGGCCGGAACCTCGGCGCGACCCCGAAGGAGATCGTCGGCGCCATCGCCAACGAAGGCGGCATCGCCGGCAAGTTCATCGGCCAGATTCACCTGTTCGCGGAATTCTCAACCGTCGAAC
>JAEHDA010000015.1 GCA_016880655.1 Rhodocyclaceae bacterium | reverse complement strand
TGTCGAGTACCGCCATCAGCGAGGGGAGGTCGCGCCGGCTGTGCGCGAGCAGGTAGCGCACCAGGCTGCCGTCGACCTTCATGCCGCGCAGCAGGGCGTGGCGTGTCAGCGCGGCTGACTTTTCCTCATCAGATAGCGGCTTCATTTCGTAGACCAGCGCCTGGCCGATGCGCGTGCGCAGGTCTTCGCGCAGCGCCAGGCGGGCGGGCGGCTCGGTGCCGGCCAGTACCAACGTCAGGCCGGCCAGCCGGGCGGCGTTGAAGACGCGGAACAGCGCGACCTGCGCCGCTTCGCCGAGGTTCTGCACGTCGTCGATGGCCAGCAGCGTGCGGGGGGCTGAGGAGATCTCCGCGCCGATGGCGGCGGCGGCGAGGCAGACGGCCGGGCGACGGCCGGCGGCTGCCGCCGCAGTCGCCGCAAGCAGATGCGATTTGCCGCAGCCTTCAGGCCCCCAGAGGTAGACCGCCTCGTAGCTGTTGCTGTCGGCGAGGTCACGCAGGCGGCTCAACAGCTCCGTGTTGGCGCCGGCGACGAAGTTGTCCAGCGTCGGCTGCTGCTCGGGCTTCAAATCCAGGAGCATCTGGCTCATGCGCTCGGGCCACGGTAGAAGGGGCTGGCAAGGTAGAGGGTGCGCAGTTCGCGCAGCCCGACCAGCAGTGCGGCCGAGGCCGGCAGGGCGAGCAGCACGCCAAAGAAGCCGAACAACTGGCCAAAAGCCATCAGTGCGAAGATGACCGCCAGCGGATGCAGACCGATGCGCTCGCCGACCAGGAAGGGCGTGAGCAGGAAGCTCTCCAGCAACTGGCCGATGCCGTAGATCACGAGCACGGCGATGATGGGCCCGACACCCGCGAACTGTAGCGCCGCGACCAGCAGGGCAAGCATGAAGCCAGTCGCGAAGCCGATGTAGGGGATGAAGATCAGCAGCCCGGTGAGCAGGCCGATGGCGAGCGCGGACGGCAGGTCGGCGATCCACAGCGCCAGGCTGTAGTAGGCGGCCAGCGTCAGCATCACCAGCACCTGGCCGCGCAGGAACTGCGACAGCACGACATCGACGTCGCGAGCCATGGCGACGGCCTTGGCGTGCCAGGCGCGCGGAATGGCGGCATCGATGCGTTCCAGCAGCGGGTGCCAGTCGAGCAGCAGGTAGAACATCACGACGGGGGTCAGCAGCAGGTTGACCAGCAGCCCGACGAGGGCGACGCCGCCGATCTTGATCGACTGGTAGAGCTGCTGGGCGATGTTCTGGATGCTGCCCATGTTGTCCGCCGCCAGCTTCTTCAGCGAGGCCGGATCGAAACGCAGCTTGATGCCCAGCGTTTCGCGCAGCCAGGGCGCCAGCTTCTCGTTGGCGAGCGCCACCGCATCGGGCAGTCGCTCGGCCAGCACGCCCGCCTCCTCGACCAGCAGCGGCGTCAGGATCAGCACCAGGCCGACCAGTACGGACAACAGCACGAGCAGTACCGCCAGCACGGCGGCCAGGCGCGGCAGGCCCAGGCCTTGCAGGCGGTCGACCAGCGGATTGCAGACGTAGGCGAGGATGCCGGCCAGCAGGAAGGGCGTCAGGATCGGGCTGAGCAGGGCGATCAGCCAGGCGAGTGCGAGGCCGAGGCCGATCCAGAGGGCGGTTTGCAGGCGTTGGTCTATGGGCATTTGCGGTAAAATCGCGCCGTTTACCGTTGTTCACGGAAATTGCGGCCGCGAATATTGCAATTGAGGCGCAACTTTAGCCGTGCCGCCCGAGGAACTCAACTTGAGTACAGCCGCTTCTTCCCCGCTTACCTATCGCGATGCCGGCGTCGATATCGATGCCGGCGACAGTCTTGTCGAACGCATCAAGCCGCTTGCCCGCCGCACCATGCGCCCCGAAGTGCTGGCCGGTATCGGCGGTTTCGGCGCCCTGTTCGAGCTTTCCCGCAAGTATCGCGAGCCGGTGCTGGTCTCCGGCACCGACGGCGTCGGCACCAAGCTGAAGCTCGCCTTCGAACTCAACAAGCACGACACCATCGGCCAGGACCTGGTCGCCATGAGCGTGAACGACATCCTGGTGCAGGGCGCCGAGCCGCTGTTCTTCCTCGACTATTTCGCCTGCGGCAAGCTCGACGTCGACACCGCCGCCGCCGTGGTGGCCGGCATCGCCAAGGGCTGCGAACTCTCGGGCTGCGCGCTGATCGGCGGCGAAACCGCGGAAATGCCCGGCATGTACCCGCCCGGCGAATACGACCTGGCCGGCTTCGCCGTCGGCGCGGTCGAGAAGTCACAGATCATCGACGGCACCACGATCAAGCCGGGCGACATCATCCTCGGCCTCGGTTCCAGCGGCGCCCATTCCAACGGTTACTCGCTGGTCCGCCGCATCATCGAGCGCGCCAAGCCCGACATGAAGGCAAACTTCCATGGCCAGAGCTTCGCCGAAGCCGTGCTCGCGCCGACGCGCATCTACGTCAAGTCCGTGCTGGCGCTGATGCAGGCCATGCCGGTCAAGGGCTTCGCCCACATCACCGGCGGCGGCCTGGTCGACAACGTGCCGCGCATCCTGCAGCCCGGCCTCAAGGCCGTGCTGGAAAAGAATTCATGGCCCCTGCCGCCGCTGTTCCAGTGGCTCCAAAAAGAAGGCAACGTCGCCGACGCCGAAATGCACCGCGTCTTCAACTGCGGCATCGGCATGGTGATCGTCCTCTCGCCCGAGAACGAAAAACCAGCCGCCGAACTGCTCTCCGCCGCCGGCGAACAGGTGTTCCGCATCGGCCGCATCGAAACCTGCGCGCCCGGCGAGGCGCAGACGCTCGTCGTCTAGGGAAAAGTCAGCCGTGGTGGTACGCCACCTCATGGCCTGGCGCTGCCCCGCCAGGCCATTTTCATATACACGTCGCCCCGCTTGAGTTCGTCCAACATCTGCGCCAGCCGATTCTGCTGCGTCGCCGGCAGCTTCGCTCGCGCGATCCAGCCGAGGTAGTCATTGCGCTGGTACGGCGGCCGCGCCTCGTAGGCGGCCGTCAGCGCCTTCGCTTCAAGCGCTTCGCGCACGAAGGCGGGCATGGGGTTGATGGGGCGCTGCAGGGTCGATGGACGTTGAGCCATACGCCGTGTGCCCTAGGAGTACTTCACCGTGAGGTAGATGAGGGCAACGATCGCATAGAGAAAGAGCAGTCCGATTGTTGCGCGAAGAACACGTACCCATCGATGCTTCTTCGCAGCCTTGTCGACTTCAACATCAATTGCCGCTACGACTGCCAACTCCACGAGATCATCGATCATCTTGGCGCTCCGAAATGCAACTACATGGAATATAGCGCAACGGCATACGCTGGCAAAAGTCAGCCGTGGCGACACGCCACTAGGTGAACTATAGGAACTCCTCGACCAGTCTCAGTGCCTGCTCCGTCGCCGACGCATCGAGCGAATCGAGCGTGACGAGATCGCTCATCGAGCGCAGCCAGGTGATCTGGCGCTTGGCGAATTGGCGGGTGGCGAAGATGCCGCGGTCGCGCAATTCGTCGCGGGGCAGCAGGCCTTCGAGGACTTCCCAGGTCTGGCGGTAGCCGACGCAGCGCATCGAGGGCAGATCGGCGTGGAGCTTGTACTTGGCGCGCAGCAGTTCCACTTCGCTGACCAGACCGTGGTGCAGCATTTCCTCGAAACGCAGCGCGATTCGCTCGTGCAGCACCGCGCGGTCGGAGGGCATGAGCGCCAGCGGCAGCAGGCGGTAGGGCAGCGGCTGGCTCTGGTGGGCGGCGAAGTATTCGCCGAGCGGTTTGCCGGTGAGGCGTACGACCTCCAGCGCGCGCTGGATGCGCTGGGCGTCGTTGGGGGCGAGGCGGGCGGCGGTTTCTGGGTCGAACTGCGCCAGTTCCTGATGCAGGGCCGGCCAGCCGAGCAGTTCGGCTTCGGCGTCGATTTGCGCGCGCAGTTTCGGGTCGGCGTCGGGCAGGTCGGCGAGTCCCTCGCGGAGCGCCTTGAAGTAGAGCATGGTGCCGCCGACCAGCAGCGGGATGCGGCCGGCGGCGGTGATTTCCGCCATTGCGGCGAGTGCGTCAGTACGGAAGCGAGCGGCGGAGTAGCTTTCCTCGGGTGAGATGAGATCGATCAATCGATGCGGGTAGCGGGCCAGTGTCGCGGCGTCGGGCTTGGCGGTGCCGATGTTCATGTCGCGGAACACCTGCGCCGAATCGACGCTGACGAGCTCGACCGGGTAGCGGTCGGCGATCTCGAAGGCCAGCGCCGTCTTGCCGCTGGCGGTCGGGCCCATCAGCAGGATGGCGGGCGGCAGCGGGTTCCTCATTTGCGACTACTTGCCGCGCATGAACAGCGCATCGATCTCGGCGAGGCTGACTGCCCGCCAGGTGGGTCGGCCATGGTTGCACTGGTCGGCGCGGTCGGTGGCTTCCATTTCGCGCAGCAGGGCGTTCATTTCCGGAACCGAGAGCGTGCGCCTGCCGCGCACGGCGCCGTGGCAGGCCATGGTCGCCAAGAGCTCATTACGCTGCGCCTCGACGACGCGGCTGGCGGGGTGTTCGGCCAGTTCCGCGAGCAGCGCGCGCAGCAATGCGCCGACGTCGCCGGCGGCGAGCAATGCCGGCACGGCGCGCAAGGTCAGTTGTCGCGGCCCGCCGGTCGAGACTTCGAAGCCCAGTGCAGCGAGCGCTTCGGCCTGCTCTTCGGCAGTGGCGACATCCTTCTCGCTGACCTCGATCACCGCGGGCACCAGCAGCGCCTGCGTCGGCGGCGCGCCGGCCTCGACCTGGTTCTTCAGGCGTTCGTAGAGGATGCGCTCGTGGGCGGCGTGCTGGTCGACCAGGATCAGGCCAGCCTCGTTCTGCGCCAGGATGTAGAGGCCGTGCAATTGGGCGATGGCGTAGCCGAGCGGCTGCGGTGCGGTCGGGTCCGAGTACGCCTGCCTGGCGAAGTCGAGGTAGGCGGCGGTCGAGTTGCGCGGTTCTTCGACGGCGAACGACTGCTGGCGCGGTGGCGTGAAGAGAGGTGTCGGCGCGGCCGCCGCGGTGCTCACCACCGGCTGCGCCAGTGCGCGCGTCAGCGCGTGGAAGACGAACTGGTGCACGCCGCGCGAATCGCGGAAGCGCACTTCGGTCTTGGCCGGGTGCACATTGACGTCGACCGCGGCCGGGTCGAGCGTCAGGAACAGCGCGTAGGCCGGGTGGCGGGCGCCGTGCAGCACGTCGGCGTAGGCTTCGCGGACCGCATGGGCGAGCAGCTTGTCGCGCACGAAGCGGCCATTGACGTAGAAGTACTGTTCGTCGCGCGAGGCGCGCGAGTAGGCGGGCAGGGCGGCGAGGCCCATCAGCGTGAGCGGGCCGGCGGCGACCTCGACGTCGCGGGCATGGACCGGGAACTCGTCGCCGAGCAGGTCGCGCACGCGGCGCGAAAAGTCAGCCGTGGCGACACGCCACTTGACGGCGCGGTTGTGCATCAGGCTGAAGGCGACATCGGGCCGGGCCAGGGCCATGCGTTGCAGGACGTCGGCGCAGTGCGCGTATTCGGTGCTCTCGGACTTCAGGAACTTGCGCCGTGCCGGGGTGTTGAAGTAGAGGTCGGCGACATCGACCACGGTGCCGCGCTCGAGCGCAGCCGGCTCACGTGGCGTGTTCCCACGGGGATTCCCTTCGGTCACGCCATGACTGACTTTCCAGGCGTGGGGGTGCGCCACGGTGCGGCTGGTGAGGGTGACGCGCGCCACCGAGGCGACCGAGGCCAGCGCCTCGCCGCGGAAGCCGTAGCTGGCGACGCGCTCCAGGTCATCGAGGGTGGCGATCTTGCTGGTGGCATGGCGGGCCAGCGCCAGCGGCAGGTCGTCGGGCTCGATGCCGCTGCCGTCGTCAGCAACGCGGATCAGCTTGACGCCGCCTTCCTCCAGTTGCACGTCGATTTTCGTCGCCCCGGCATCGAGGCTGTTCTCGACCAGTTCCTTGAGCACCGACGCGGGCCGTTCCACGACTTCGCCGGCGGCGATCTGGCTGATCAGGAGGTCGGGAAGGGGATGGATGCGGGACATCGGTCGATTATAGGGGGCGTCGGGTACACTACGCGGCCTATGGAACTCCTCCCCCAATTCATCGCGCAGTTTCTTGATATCGTCCTGCACCTGGACA
>JAEHDA010000113.1 GCA_016880655.1 Rhodocyclaceae bacterium | reverse complement strand
CTGACCCCCGTGTTTCACGGCCTGGCGCAGGTGGATGCCTTCTGCGCCCTGGCGCTGCCGGTGCGTTTGCCGGTTTATCTCAAGCTCAATACCGGCATGAACCGTCTCGGCCTGGAGGCGGAGGAACTGCCGCGGGCGCTGGCGATGCTGGCGGCGTCGGCCAGTGCCGGCTCGGTTACCCTGATGACCCATTTCGCCGATGCCGACGGCGGACTGGGCGTCGACTGGCAACTGGCCCGCCTTCAGGAAATGTGCGCCGGATTGTCGCTGCCGGTTTCGCTCGCCAACTCGGCCGCGCTGCTCCGCTTTCCCGCGACCCGGGGCGACTGGGCTCGCCCTGGCATCATGCTCTACGGCGGTTCGCCGTTCCCGGACCAGACTGCCGAGGAACTCGGGCTGCGGCCGGTGATGACCCTGGAGAGCGAACTGATCGCCGTGCGCGACATCGCGGCGGGCGAGCATGTCGGCTACGGTTGCCTGTTTACCGCCGAACGCCCGATGCGCATCGGCGTGGTCGCCTGCGGCTACGCCGACGGTTATCCGCGCCATGCGCCGACGGGAACGCCCAATCTGGTCGCCGGCCGGCGGACGCGCACGGTGGGTCGGGTGTCGATGGACAAGCTGTGCGTCGACCTGACCGACTGCCCGAAAGTCAGCCATGGTGGTACGCCGGTTACGCTGTGGGGCGAAGGTCTGGCGGCCGACGAAGTTGCCGCGGCCGCGGGCACCGTCAGCTACGAGTTGTTCTGTGCGCTGGCGGATCGCGTGCCGGTCGTCGAGGTTGGCTGATGGCGAAGGCGAAGAGCGTTTTCACCTGCACCGAATGCGGCGCCAGCAGCCCGAAATGGCAGGGCCAGTGCGCGGGTTGCGGGCAGTGGAACACGCTGGTCGAGACGGTCGCCGAAGCGGCACCGTCCGGCGCGAACCGCTATGCCGGACTTGCGGGCAGCGGGCAATTGCAGGACCTGTCCGCCATTCGACCGCAGGAGGAACCGCGCCAGGCGACGGGCATCGAGGAGTTCGATCGCGTGCTCGGCGGCGGCCTGGTGCCGGGTGGCGTGGTGCTGATCGGCGGCGATCCGGGCATCGGCAAGAGCACCCTGCTGCTGCAGGCGCTGGCGCGCCTCGCCGAAGCGGGGCAGCCGGTGCTGTACGTGTCCGGCGAGGAATCGAGCGAGCAGGTGGCGCTGCGCGCGCGGCGCCTGCAACTGGAAACGCGCGGCCTGCGCATGCTGCCCGAGATCGGGCTGGAGAAGATCCTCGCGACGCTGCTCAGGGAAAGGCCGCTGGTGGCGGTGATCGATTCCATCCAGACGCTGTATTCCGAGGCGCTGCAATCGGCGCCGGGCTCGGTCGCCCAGGTGCGCGAATGTGCGGCGCAACTGACCCGGCTGGCCAAGCAGAGCGGCATCTGCGTCATCCTGGTCGGCCACGTGACCAAGGAAGGCGCACTGGCCGGCCCGCGCGTGCTCGAACACATCGTCGACACCGTGCTCTATTTCGAGGGCGATACGCATTCGAGTTTCCGGCTGGTGCGCGCGGTCAAGAACCGCTTCGGCGCAGTGAATGAGCTGGGCGTGTTCGCCATGACCGACAAGGGGCTGCGCGGCGTCTCCAATCCTTCCGCGCTGTTCCTGTCGCAACACGCGCAGGAAGTCTCCGGATCCTGCGTGCTGGTGACGCAGGAGGGCACGCGGCCGTTGCTGGTCGAGATCCAGGCGCTGGTCGACGCCGCGCACTCGCCCAGTCCGCGCCGCCTCACGGTCGGCCTCGATCCACAGCGGCTGGCCATGCTGCTGGCGGTGCTGCATCGCCACGCCGGTATCGTCTGCTTCGACCAGGATGTCTTCGTCAATGCCGTCGGCGGCGTGCGCATCCAGGAGCCGGCGGCCGATCTGGCGGTATTGCTGGCGATCGTTTCCTCGCTCAACAACCGGCCATTGCCGGCGAAGCTGGTCGCCTTCGGCGAGGTCGGCCTGGCCGGCGAGATCCGGCCCGCACCGCGCGGCCAGGAGCGCCTGAAGGAAGCCGCCAAGCTGGGCTTCACCCATGCCATGGTGCCGAAGGCCAACGTGCCCAGGCAACCGATCAAGGGCATCGAGGTCATCGCGCTGGAGCGCGTCGACCAGGCGATCGGCGCGCTGCGCGAACTGTGAGCGCGCTTCGTCTCGCGTGGCGCATGCTGGCGCGCGACTGGCGGGCAGGCGAACTGACGGTGCTCGGCCTGGCGCTGGTGCTGGCCGTGGCCGCGCTGACCAGCGTCAGCTTCCTTGCCGACCGGGTGCAGCAGGGCATCCTGCTGCAAGCGCACCAGTTGCTCGGCGGCGACCTGCTGTTGTCGGCCGATCATCCCTGGCGGGACGAGTTTCGTGCCGAGGTGCGCAGCCGCAAGCTGCAACTGGCCGAGAGCGCAATTTTCGCGAGCATGATTTCGGCAGGCGAGGCCGCGCAACTTGCGGAGGTCAAGGCGGTCAGCGACAACTTTCCACTGCGCGGCGTGTTGCGGATTGCACCGACGCTCAATGCGGCCGATGCCGAGGCGCACCGGGTGCCGGTGCCCGGCGAAGCCTGGCCCGACGAGCGCCTGGCGCATGCGCTCGGTACCGAGCGCATGCGGCTTGGCGCCATGGAACTGAGCGCCGGACCGGTGCTCACTCACGATCCGGATCGCGGCATCAATGCCTTCGCGTTGGCGCCGCGACTGCTCGTCAATCTCGCCGATCTG
>JAEHDA010000014.1 GCA_016880655.1 Rhodocyclaceae bacterium | reverse complement strand
CCCACGCCGATCAGGCGGTAGCCGCTCTTGGCGATCTTCTGGCTCAGCATGCGCTGGCGCCCGGCGACGTTGATGACGTGCGCGTCGGCCTGCTGGCTGGCGAGCGACCACTGGAGCACGATTTGCGAGAGCAGGACGATCGCGCCGATCAGGGCCAGGGCCGTGATGTGGCGTACCCGCGAGCCGCTTTCGGCGTCGGTGTGCTTTTTCAGCGAATCGATCATTAACCCTGAATTACCCTTTCCGGCGCGGCGCATTGCGGCGATCGGCCCCGATCAGGCCGTCAGCTTGAACTTCTTCACCAAATCCATCAAGCCGTTGGCGTTGCCGGCCAGATCCTCGAGCGTCTTCCAGGCTTCCTGGGCGATGACGGCATTCTGGTCGATCAATGCGGCGACGGTGTCCATGTTCGAGGCCACATCCGCGCATGCGCTGGCCTGCTGCTTGGACGCGGTGGCGATGTGCACCGCCATGTCGGCGACGTTGTTGCTCGACGCCGTGATCCGGTCCAGGCCGCAGACGCTGTCGCGCATCTTGCCGATGCCGTCTTCTACCTGCCGGGCGGCATCGCCCATGGACGCGACGGCCTGCTCGGTAATGAGGCGGAACTCGGCCACCGTGCTGGCGATGTCCTTCGTGCTCGATGAGGTACGTTCGGCCAGTTTGCGCACTTCGTCGGCGACAACCGCGAAGCCGCGCCCCTGCTCGCCGGCGCGGGCCGCTTCGATGGCTGCGTTCAGCGCCAGCAGGTTGGTCTGATCGGCGATCTCCCGGATGCTCGTGGTGATGTCGCCGATCTTCTGGATCGCCCGGGTGAGGCTGTCGATGCTGGTGCTCGATGCCTGAACGGCAGTTACCACCCCCTCGGTGGCTTCCATGCTCCGGGTGATTCCCGTGGCGCTGGTGTTGACAAGGCTGCGCGAGTCCGCGGCCGAATCGGCCGCCCGGCCTGCGCTGTCGGCGACTTCGGCGACCGTCCGGGTGAATTCCCCGGCCGCTGCCGCCACGCTTTGCACGCGGGTGTGCTGCTCCTTCGAATGCTCGACCACCTTGGTCATTTCGTCGGTCAGGCGCTGGCTGTCCCGGTCGATGGCCAGCGAAGCCAGGCGCACATCGTCCAGGATCACCTTCAGATGCACCTGCATGGTGGCAAGCTTGCTCATCAGCTCGCCGGCCTCGTCATGGCGCGAGAGGTCGATCTCGTCGGTGAGGATGTTCTGCGCGATCCGGTCGAAGTGGCCAATGGCACTGCGGATCGGCATAACGATCGATCGAGTGAGGAACCATGCCGCGATGCCGATCAGCAGCAGGCCCGCCAGCGAGCCGGCGATGCCGATGTATGGTCCGGCGAGCACCAGAACGGCAACCAGGCACATCAAGGCCGCCATCCGCATGCCCAGCGTAGTGCGCTTGTGCCATGGCACGCCCGCGTCGAGCGCGCGCCTGGTCTGGTTCAGTTCCCGGTACAGCGCCTCTGCGTCCTGTATCTGCGCGCGGCTCGGCTCGGAACGGACCGACATGTAGCCGACGGTGCGGTCGTTCTCGTGCACCGGGACGACGAATGCGTCGACCCAGTAGAAGCCGCCGTTCTTGGCGCGGTTCTTGACGACGCCGCGCCACGGCCGGCCGGTCTTGCTGGTGTCCCAGAGGTGCTTGAATGCCTGGGGCGGCATGTCCGGGTGCCGCACGACGTTGTGGTTCCTGCCAATCAACTCTTCGCGGCTGAAGCCGGAGAGTTCGACGAAAGCGTCATTGGCGTAAGTGATGATGCCCTTGAGGTCGGTCCGCGAAACCAGATACTGGCCCTTCGGGAAGGGTTTCTCGACCTGCGTGGCCGGTTGATTGATCTTCACTGAACGCTCCCCATGGCGGCTCAAATTGATCCGCGCGATTCTAGCGTTATCGCGGGCCGGCAGGGGCGGTGAACGCCGGCCCGGAGCGCCTTTCGGCGTGCCACCATGGCTGACTTTTTGCTGGCATCAGCTGCTTATGGCGAGTTCCCTCCATTCCTCGTCGGTGAACAGCCGCGAGCGGGTGATGAAGGCCTTGCCTTCCGGGCCTTCGAGAGAGAAGGTGCCGCCGCCGT
>JAEHDA010000013.1 GCA_016880655.1 Rhodocyclaceae bacterium | reverse complement strand
GTCACGGTGCCCGGCCTCAGGCGCAGCCAGCCGCCGCCGCGGATCTCGCTGTGTACGCCGAACTGGCTACGAATTTCCCGCGGCGTCATGAACTCGACCGTGGCGCCGAGCGCGTCGCCCAGCGCCAGGCCGAGATAGGCCGCTTCTGCCCTATCGGCTGGGATATTCGACGAGAACGTCCTCATCGCGAATGACCATCTGGCAGGCCAGCCGCCATTCGTTGGGCGGGAAGTCATCGATGTTCATCTGGTCGATCTGCTTCTGCGTCACCTTGCCGAGTTCCTTGAGCACCTTCTGCTCGCGCTCGTTGAGCGGGTTGCCCATGCGCGGCTTGTTCTGGTCGATGCGCGTCACCTTGACCAGGCAGGTGCCGCACTCGCCGTCGCCGCAGGAAAAGTCAATCGGAATGTGGTTGTCCTTGGCGATTTGCAGAATCGTCTGCTTGTGGCTGCCGGCGACGGCATAGACGGTCTTGTCCTTGTGCAGCGGACTGGAAAAGGTGACGAGGGCCATACGGGTGCTCCTGTGAGTTGAACGGTCAAGCGGGTTTGACGACGATCTCGCCGCCGAGCACCTGGGCCTGGCAGGCCAGGCGGTGATGGCGTGGCGCCAGGTTGTCCTTCAGCACCTGATCTTCGAGCATCGACGGCGCCGCAAGGTTCTCGTGGCCGGAGACGACCTTGGTCAGGCAGGTGCAGCACTCGCCTTCGCGGCAGCCGTAGGTGATCCCCGCGCCGACCTTCTCCGAGACTTCGATCAGGCGCGTGCCGGCTGGCACCGTCACGGTGACGCCGACATCTTCGAAGGTGACTTTCGCTTTCGGCATGCCGAACTCCTCAACGATCGTGATCGTGGCCGGCGCAGACGTGGTCGTCCGCGCCGTGGCGACAGGCTTCGAGATCATCCGCCGCCGCGATGCCGCGCAGGCCGATCCAGGCATCGATGGCCGCCGCGTCGAAGCCGACCCGGCGCTCGCCGTCGACTTCCAGCAACGGCCGGCGGATCAGCAGCGGGTGCCGCTGCAGCAGCGCCACGGCCGTCGCCTCGTCGCATTCCTCGGGCACGATCTCGCCGCCCTTCACGGCCGGCGAATTGCGGTTGAACCATTCGGCGACCGGCAGGCCATCGAAATAGGACAGCAGCTCCAGCCGCGTCCACGGCGTGCCGAGCAGGTTGCGCGCGACCACCGTGTGGCCCGCGGCTTCGAGGATCTTCTTCTGCCGGGCGTTACCGGAGCAGCCCGGCTTTTCGTAGAACGTGACTGTGGCCATAGCTACCTTTGCGAGATTTCGCGCTGGGCGGCTGCCCAACGCGCCGGCGGGATGCCGGTGAGCGAGCCGGCTGGATTCATCGGCTCGTTGAGTTCATTGACGATGGCGCCCTCGATCGGGCAGATCTCGACGCACTGCGGTTTGGCGTGGTCGCCGATGCATTCGGTGCACTTGTCGGCATCGATGAGGAAGTGAGGTGCGGCCTCGAAGATTGCCTTGTTCGGGCAGAGCGGCTCGCAGGCCCAGCAGTTGACGCAGGATTCGATGATTTCGAGGGCCATCACGCACACCTCTTGGCTTCGGCGGTCGCTTTCGGATTCAGCAGACCCGCCGCCAGCATTTCGTGCCAGACCGCCATCACGGCTTCCTCGACCGGCTCCATGGCGTGCTCGCCGTTCGGACGGATGCCCGCTGCTTCCAGCTCGCCCCAGGGCTCGTAGCCGATCTTCGAACACAGCACTGCCTCGCAGCCTTCCAGCGCTTTGATGGTTTTCGCGAGTACCGATTCCCCGTCGCCGCAGGTGTCGCCACCATCGCAGTAGAGGTCGGTCTTGCGATGGCCGATCAGCTTGGCGCCGGCCGCGGTCGCTTCATAGACCAGGAACTCGCGGGCGTGGCCGAAGTGCTCGGCAACCATGCCGTTCTTCGCGGCGACAGCCATCAGCACGGGACGACCAGAGTCAGCCGTGGCAGTACGCCTATGTATGGTGACCACGGCAACACCGGCCGGCTGCGGGGCGTGGGCCTTGGCCTTCTTGGCCTCGTTCTCCGCCGCGATCTGCTCGCGCAGCGCCTTGCGCTTGGCCATCGCCTCGGCGAGGAAGGCATCGTCCATCACCATCGCCTCGACCTTGTCCATGGTGAACTCGGCGCCGCGATCTTCGCCGAGCAGACCCACCGCATCGGCGCGACACTGGCGGCAGTGGCGCATCATGTTCATGTCGCCTTCGCAGGCGTCCTGCAAGTTCTTCAGCTCGGCCGGGCTGGGACTGCGCTGGCCCATGATGCCGTAGAAGGTGCCGTGCCCGGCTTCGGCGATCAGCGGCATGACGTTGTGCAGGAAGGCGCCCTTGGCCTTGACGACCTTCGACACCTCCTTGAGGTGCTCGTCGTTCACCCCGGGGATCAGCACCGAATTGACCTTGACCAGGATGCCGCGCGCCACCAGCATCTCCAGACCCTTCTGCTGCTGTTCGATGAGGATGCGCGCCGCCTCGATGCCGCGGATGCGCTCGCCCTGCCAGAAGATCCAGGGATAAATCTTCGCGCCGACCTCGGGGTCGACGCAGTTGATGGTGATGGTGACGTGGTCGATGTTGTGCTTCGCCAGTTCGGAAACAGCGTCGGGCAGCGCCAGGCCGTTGGTCGACACGCAGAGCTTGATGTCCGGCGCCTTGATCGCCAGTTCGCGGAAGGTGGCGAAGGTGCGCTCCGGGTTGGCGAGGGGATCGCCGGGGCCGGCGATGGTGCGGCGCGCGCTGCACGAGACCACGGCGCGCGCGGCGTTCGACGTCGTCGCGACGAGCCCGATCGGCTCGGGGCATCACTACCTCGTCGCCGACCGCGCGGATGCATTCGCGCTCGAAGCGTCCGGCACGCGGCGCAAGCAGGTCTTCGCCGGTGGCCACGCCTACTGCCACACGAACCACTGCGTCGACCCCGAGGTCGGCGCGCAGATCTATCCCTGGATCTTCTGGCAGGGCGAGCGCATCCGCGGCATCGAGGCGGCGCGCATCCTCATCGAACAGCAGCAGAAGGG
>JAEHDA010000012.1 GCA_016880655.1 Rhodocyclaceae bacterium | reverse complement strand
TTCTCGGTCGGCGCCGACGGCAGCCGCATGGAGATCCTCGGGCGTACGCTCGATCCGGCCTTGCTGCCCGAGTACATCCGTCGCCTGAATGCCGAGGCGGCATTCCGTGGCCATCGCTTTGCCGCGCTGAACGTCGTTGTGCCCACGCCAGCGCCGGGAACCAGCCCGACCGCGTCAGCGGCTGCCCCGGCGCCGCCATTCCATGAGTTCGCGCTGGTGCCCGAACTCGTTACCGGTAGAGCGGGAGCAACGCCATGAACGCGACCTGGCGCAAATGGGCCGACCGCTACGCGGCGCTGAGCCGGCGCGAGCAGTTGCTGATCGCCGCGGCGGTGATCGCCTGCGTCGGCTTCCTGCTGCTCACCGCGTGGGTCGATCCGGCGACGAAGCGCGCCGCCGCGCTGCGTGCCCAGATGGCCGGCCAGCAGACGGAACTGGGCGCGTTGCAGGCCCAGGTCGGCAGCCTCAAGGCGCAACTCCACGACCCCGATGCCGCCAATCGCAAGGCGCTGGAGGAATTGCAGGCGCGGCTGGCCGGCATCGACAGCGAGATCGGCAACCTCGACGACAAGCTGGTGCCGCCGCAGCGGATGGGCAAGGTGCTGCAAACCGTGCTGGCCCGCCATCGCGGCCTGGCGCTGGTCAGCCTGCGCACGCTCGCGCCCCAGCCACTGCTGGCGACGTCGGTCGAGAAGGCCGCGGCGGAAAAGTCAGTCGTGGCGATACGCCGGGAAAACATCTGGCGCCACGGCCTGGAGATTCGCGTCGCCGGCAGCTACGCTGACCTGCTCGCCTACGTCGCCGAACTGGAACGCGCGCCGCAGCGCCTGCTGATGGGCGGCATGGCGCTGAAAGTGACGACCTGGCCGCGCAGCGAACTGACCCTGACGGTATACACGCTCAGCCGCGAGCGGGACTGGTTGGCCGTATGAACATGAAACTCAAGCCACTGACGATGCTGCTTGGCGCGCTGTCCGGATCGGCGCTGGCCCAGGGCCTGCCCGACCCGACCCGCCCGCCGGTCATCCTCGAAGCCGAGCCGGCCGCCGCCAGCACCGCGCCAAGCGGCCTGCAATCGATCATCCGCCGCCCGGGCGGCAAGTCCGCCGCGGTGATCAACGGTGTCTACGTCGAACCGGGCGGCAAGGTCGGCGGTGCAACGCTGGTGCGGATTGGCGAGGATTCCGTCGAGCTGCGTTCAACGGCCGGACGGGAAACGATGTATCTCACGCCGGGTATCGGCAAGAAGAAGGCAAGGCCATGATGACCAGAACCCTGATGATGACCTGGGCGGCAGCCGCCGTCCTGCTGAGCGGATGTACCTCGCAGCAGTTTCGCTCCGGCGCGGTGCACGACAGCATCGGCGCCGAGCTGAAACAGGCGGCTGCCGACCGGACCGCCAGGGAGCCGGCGGCCAGGAAGGCGACCGATGGTGCGCTGCTGCCGCCGCTTGCCGCGGAAATGCCCAAGGCCCCCAGCGGCCCGGCGGCGGAGCCGCGCTTCGATCTTTCCGTCGTCAATGCCCCGGCCGCGCAGGTGTTCATGGCCATCGTCACCGGCACGCGCTACAACATGCTGGTGCCGCCGGACGTCGGCGGCACGATCACCGTCAGCCTCAAGGACGTGACCGTGCGCGAGGCGCTCGACGCGATACGCGAGCTTTATGGCTACGAATACGTGGTGAAGGGCAACCGCATTACCGTGCAGCCCAATTCCCTGCAAACGCGGATATTCCAGGTCAATTACCTGGCGTCCCGCCGCCAGGGCGCCAGCGAGCTGCGCGTCACGTCGAGCTCGATCGGCGGCAACAATGGGTCCGGAAGCGCCGCGACCGCTACCGGGACCACGGCAAGCCCGCAGCCGGCCGCAGGCTCGGGCCAGACCTCGACGCTGACCAGCCGCGTGCAGACGACCTCCGACAACGACTTCTGGGCCAGCCTCGGCACCGCGCTCAACGCCATCGTCGGCAGTGCCGACGGCCGCAAGGTGGTGATCAACCCGCAGTCCGGCATCGTCGTGATCAGTGCGCTGCCGCGCGAGATTCGCCAAGTGGAATCCTACCTGCGCGCGACGCAGGCGGTGGTCGACCGCCAGGTGATGATCGAAGCGAAGATCATCGACGTCGCCCTGAGCCAGGACTTCCAGGCCGGCATCAACTGGGCCGCCTTCCGCAGCGGCAGCAACAGCCACAGCGCCATTGGTGTTGCGGCGCCGGGAACGACGCTGCGGGCGGCGTCCGGCACGGCACTGGCATTGTCCAACGACTCCGTCACCGTCACCCCGGGACGGCTGGGTTCGGCGGTCGCCACGGCACTGGGCAACGGCTTCACCGGGCTGGCGCTGCAAACCTCCAACTTCGCGGCGCTGCTCAATTTCCTCGACGAGCAGGGCACGGTCACCGTGCTGTCGAGCCCGCGCATCGCCACCATCAACAACCAGAAGGCGGTCTTGAAAGTCGGCACCGACGAGCTGTTCCTGACCAACGTCACGACGACGACGACCGCCACCTCGTCCGGTACGGTGAGCACGCCGACGCTGACGCTACAGCCCTACTTCTCCGGAATTTCGCTCGACGTGACGCCGCAGATCGACGAGGACAACAACATCGTCCTGCACATCCATCCGGCCGTCAGCGACGTGAAGGAGAAGCAGAAGATCGTCGACCTGGGGACGGAGCTCGGCGTATTCCAGCTGCCGCTGGCCTCTTCCAGCGTGAACGAGACCGACAGCATCGTGCGGGTGCGCGACGGCAACATCGTCGCCATCGGCGGCCTGATGACGCAAAGCCAGACGCAGGACCGCAGCCAGGTGCCGGGTCTGGGCAACGTGCCGGGCGTCGGCTACCTGTTCGGCCAGCGCGGCAGCAGCGCCAGCAAGCGCGAACTGGTGATCCTGCTCAAGCCGACGGTGATCGTTTCGGATGGCGCCTGGCTCAAGGATCTCGACAGCACCGGCGAGCGCGTGCAAAAGCTCGATCCGCGCGAGTTCATGAGCGGGGACCGCTGAGCGGGCGGCCTATGTACCTCGGCCACTTCGGGCTGACCGAACTGCCCTTCAGCATCACGCCCGACACCCAGTTCGTCTATTCGGCGGCGTCGCATCAGGAAGCGCTCAATACCCTGCTGCTGGCGGTGCGCGGCGGCGAGGGCTTCGTCAAGATCACGGGCGAGGTCGGCACCGGCAAGACGCTGCTCTGCCGCCGCTTCCTCGCCACGCTGGGCCCGGAGTGCGTGGCTGCCTATATTCCCAATCCGCAATTCGACGGGCGGGCCCTGCTGCTGGAGGTCGCCGAGGAACTCGGTGCGCGGGACGGCGACGACGACAACAACGTGCATATCGTCAAGCGCATCAACCGCCGCCTGCTCGAACTGGCCGAGCAGGGCAAGACGGCCGTGCTGTGCATCGACGAGGCGCAGACCATGCCGGTTCCGACGTTGGAAACGTTGCGG
The DNA here is from genome assembly GCA_016880655.1 of Rhodocyclaceae bacterium. Taxonomy (GTDB): domain Bacteria; phylum Pseudomonadota; class Gammaproteobacteria; order Burkholderiales; family Rhodocyclaceae; genus Fen-999. The sequence goes on along the minus strand of JAEHDA010000012.1, from coordinate 21,554 downwards.
CTGATCTCCAATCTGGAGACCGAGAAACGCAAGCTGGTCCAGATCGTGCTGTTCGGCCAGCCGGAGCTCGACGCGCGGCTGGAGGAGCCGTCGGTGCGGCAGCTTCGCCAGCGCATCGTTTTCCACTACCGCATGCCGGGCCTGAAGCGCAGCGAGATCGGCGCCTATGTCGACCACCGCCTGCGCATCGCCGGCTATCACGGCGGCCGGCTGTTCTCGACGTTCGCGCGGCGCGCGCTGTATCGGCACTCCGAAGGCATGCCGCGCCTCATCAACATCCTCGCGCACAAGGCCATGCTGGCGGCCTTCGGCGAGGGCGGCGAGGAAGTCTGCCGGCGCCACGTGCGTGCTGCGGCGCGCGATACCGAAGGCGCGCGCAGGGTCGGCTGGTCGCTGCTCGGAGGTTTCGCGTGAGCCTGATCAATCAGATGCTGCGCGACCTCGACGACAGGCAAGCGTCGACCTTGGAGCGAAATGGACTTGCTGCGCAGGTGCGCGCGCTGCCGCAGGAGAAGCGCTTTCCCTGGGCGAGCTTCTTGCCGATCATGGTCGGCGTCTCGGTAGGCGCGGTCGGGATCTGGCTGGCACTCGACACCCCGTCGGCACCCAATGCGTCCGCAGCGACGGCGGCACCGCCGCTCCCGGCGGCTGCCATGGCGATGCCGACTCTGGTGGTGCCGATGCCGAGCGAGCCGAACGACGGCGCCATCGAACCACCCGCTGCGGTACCGGCCAAGTCCTCGGCCGCCAAGTCGTTGCAGATGGACTTCAGGCTGAGTCAGGCGCCGCCGCACCCCGAGCCGGCTCCCGTATCCGCGCCCGCTGCCCAGATCGAGAAACGGCCGCTTGCACCGGCCGCCAATACGGCGGAAGGCGAATATCGCAAGGCCCTGGCGGCCCATCGGCAGGGCAGGCCAAACGAGGCGGTGGAGGGCTTCCAGGGCGCGTTGCGCGTTGATGCCCGCCACGTTTCGGCGCGGCAGGCGCTGCTGAGCCTCCTGCTCGAGCAGCGGCGCTGGCCGGAGGCGCAGGCGGTCGCGGCCGAAGGCCTGACCCTCGTTGCCGGACAGCCGGGGTGGGCGATGATCCTGGCGCGCCTGCAAGTCGAGCAGGGCCAGATTGCGGAAGCGGAACAGACCATGGCGACGCATGCGCCGCATGGCGAGCGCAGCCCCGACTACCAGGCCTTCCACGGATTGCTGCTGGAACGGCTCCAGCGGCCGCAGGAAGCGCGCGAAGCCTTCGTGAGGGCGCGCGAGATCGGCTCGCTGCCGCCCGAACTTGCCGCCGCCATCGAACAGCGCCTGCGCTAGTCGCCGCTAGTCACTCAGTGTCCGTACCGCCACCCAGTTCGACACTCGCACCGCGCCGTGCGCCTTGAGCGTGCGGGCGAATTCGTCCAGCGTGGCTCCGGTGGTCATTACGTCATCGACGACGATCACCGACTTGCCCGTGAGGTCGATGTTGCACTCGAACGCGTGCCGGACATTCTTGCGCCGCTCCTTCCAGGGCAGCGAGGCCTGTGGCGTGGTGTTGCGGCTGCGGATGCAACCATCGAGTTCCAGCGGCAGGCCGAGCGACCGGGCGAGCGGCCGGCCGATCTCCACCGACTGGTTGAAACCGCGTTCGGCCAGGCGCGCCGGGAACAGCGGCAGCGGCACGATCATGTCCCCCGCGGGGCGCCGGCCGGCCAGCATGGCCGTGGCCAGAAAGTCAGCCGTGGCGAGGCGCCGATGATATTTGAGTGCCTGGATCAGCTTGTCGGCCGGGAAGTCATAGCGAAAGGCGGCGAACGTGGCATCGAATTGCGGCGGCGCACTCACGCACGCGCCGCAGGTCATGCCGCCCGGTGCGGCTTCCGCGCAGATCGGGCAGATTTCAAGCGGCAGGCGCGGCAGGTCCCGATGACAGCCCGGACAAAGCAGCGCATCGCCCGAGGTCGTTCCGCACAGCAGGCAATCCTGCGGCAGCAGCGTGGTCAAGGTCTTGCGCCAAATTGACAAGCCCGGCTCCTTCGCGGATCATCCGCCACCCATCTCCCCGCATTCTGCCAAAGATTCCCGCAATGACTTCACCCACCTGGAATGCCGACGCCGTCGAGGCGTTGTTCGACCTTCCCTTCAACGATCTGCTGTTCCGCGCCCAAGAGGTGCATCGCCGGCACTTCGACGCCAATGCCGTGCAGCGTTCGACGCTGCTCTCGATCAAGACCGGTGGCTGTTCCGAGGACTGCGGCTATTGCTCGCAGTCGGCGCGCCGCGATGAGGAAACCGGCATCGAGCGCGGCAAGCTGCTCGAGCTCGACGAAGTGAAGGTTGCGGCCCGGGCCGCCAAGGACAACGGCGCCAGCCGCTTCTGCATGGGTGCCGCCTGGCGCGGCCCGAAGGAGGGCGACCTCGACCGCGTCATCGAGATGGTGCGGGTGGTGAAGGACCTGGGCATGGAAGCCTGCCTGACGCTCGGCCTGCTCGGACCAGGCCAGGCGGAAAAGCTCGCCGCCGCCGGCCTCGACTATTACAACCACAACCTCGACACCAGCGCCGAGTTCTACGGCCAGGTGGTGACCACGCACAGCCAATCGTCGCGCATCGATACGTTGATGAGCGTGCGCTCGGCGGGCATGAAGATATGCTGCGGTGGCATCGTCGGCATGGGCGAATCGCGCCGCGTGCGCGCCTCGCTGCTGGCGCAGTTGGCCAACCTGAATCCGGCACCCGAGTCGGTGCCGATCAACCATCTGGTCGCCATTGCCGGCACGCCGATGGAGAATGTGCCGCCGCTCGATCCGTTCGAGTTCGTGCGCACCATCGCCGCGGCGCGCATCACCATGCCGACGAGCTGGGTGCGCCTGTCGGCTGGCCGCCAGGAAATGTCGGACGAACTCCAGGCGCTCTGCTTCCTGGCCGGCGCCAATTCGATCTTCTACGGCGAGAAGCTGCTGACCACGGGCAACGCCGAAGCGGCGCGCGACGAGGCGCTGTTCGAGCGGCTGGGACTCAGGGCGGTGTGATGCGCGAAGACTTCGCGCGCGCGGCGGCTTCCTACGAGGAGGCGGCCGTGCTCGCGCGGGAAGTGGGCAGTCGCATGGCGACGCGCCTCGACCTCGTCAAGCTCGCGCCGAAGTGCATCGCCGACGTCGGTTGTGCGGCCGGCGACGGTGTGCGCGAACTGCAACGCCGCTATCCCGACGCGCTACCCCTGGCGATCGATTTCGCGCGGCCGATGCTGCAAGCGGTGAAGTCGCGCGTGCCGTTGCTGCAAAGGCTGCGCGGCAAGTCGCCGCGACTGGTGAATGCCGACGTGCGCGCGCTGCCGCTGGCAGCCGGCAGCCTCGACCTCGCCTGGTCGAACCTGGTGCTGCACTGGCTCGACGATCCTCTGCCGGCATTCCAGGAACTGCATCGAGTGCTCGGCGTGGGCGGCCTCATCACCTTCGCCATGCTCGGGCCAGACACGCTGAGGGAGCTGCGCACTTCGGGCGCGACCTCGCTGCGTAGATTTCCGGACATGCACGACGTCGGCGACATGCTGATCGCGGCTGGCTTCGCCGATCCGGTAATGGACATGGAAATGATTACTCTCACCTACCGCTCGCCGCGCCAGCTGCTCGCCGACCAGCGCCACCTGGGCGTTCGCGACGGCCTGCTCGGGCGTATGGCTTGGCGCGATTGGCGGCGGATCTTCGCGGCCTGGGACGGCAGGGCCAGCTTCGAGATCGTCTACGGCCACGCCTGGAAGGCCGCGCCAAGAATGGCCGCCGACGGCCGCGCCATCGTCAGGTTCGCGCGATGAAGAAGACCCGCCAGAAGAAGCTGAAAGTCAGCCGTCGCAATACGCTGGCGGTGGCGCCGATCATGAAGAAGGGTGGCCCCCATCAGCGCATCGACAAGCGCGCGCCTCGAGCACGGCAGGCGGCTCGGCTGCGCCGTGTGCTCAGCGACGAGTCTGGATCGGAATGACGCGCTTCAGACGCGGCGGCTGGCTGGCGAGAAAGGCCTGCCGCGCGTCGGCGTAGCGCCACCACAGCCTGAGGCCAAGCAGCACGGCGAGGACGATGCCATAGATCGCCGGTCGGGCGACGTCCACCTTGACCATCCATGTGTAGTGCAGCACCGCGATCATCGCCAGCGGGTAGACCAGCCGGTGCACTTGCTGCCAGCGCCGGCCACCCAGGAGACGGATCATGCCATTGGTGGAGGTGGCCGCGAGCGGCACGAGCAAGAGGAAGGCGGTCATGCCTGCGGTGATGAACGGCCGCTTGAGAATGTCCCGGCCGATCTCCGACCACTCGAAGAACTGGTCGAGCCAGAGATACGCGGTGAGATGGAGGCAGGCATAGGCGAAGGCATAGAGCCCGAGCATGCGCCTCAACCGGCCCAGCCAGGTCCACCCGCTCAGGCGGCGCAGCGGCGTCACCGACAGCGTGATCAGCAGGAAATTGAGCGCCCAGTCACCGAGCCCGCGCGTCAGCGCCTCGATCGGGTTGGCACCGAGCGTGTCCTGCCAGACGCCCAGACCGAAACGGGCGGCGGGCAGCAGGCAAAGCACGAACAGGATGCGCTTCAGCGTTTCGATGTGTCGCGTCATCAATAGTGTTTCCGCAGGTCCAGGCCGGCATAGAGCTGGCCGACCTGATCGGCGTAGCCATTGAACAACTGCGTCGGCCGCTTGAAGAATTCTCCGAGACGGCGCTCGCGGGCCTGGCTCCAGCGCGGGTGGCTGACGTCGGGATTGACGTTGGCGTAGAAACCGTATTCATCGGGCTGCAAGGCATTCCAGGTGGTCAGCGGTTCCGTTTCCGTGTAGCGGATGCGGACGATCGACTTGGCGCTCTTGAAGCCGTACTTCCAGGGCACGACAAGCCGGAATGGCGCGCCGTTCTGGTTCGGCAGCACCTCGCCGTAAAGGCCGACGCACGCCAGCGTCAGCGGATGCATGGCCTCGTCGAGACGCAGTCCCTCCCTGTAGGGCCAGGGCAGCGTATGACGGCGCACGCCGGGCATCACGTCGGGCTGGGTGACCGACGTGAATTCAACGAATTTCGCGTTGCCGAGCGGCTCCACCTGCCTGAGCAATGCCGACAGCGGAAAGCCCAGCCACGGCACCACCATGCTCCATCCCTCGACGCAGCGAAGGCGGTAGGTTCGATCCTCGATCGGCGCCAGCTTGAGAATGTCCTCGATGGCCAGGGTCTTCGGCTTCTGCACCAGGCCGTCGATGATGACGCTCCAGGGGCGGGTTCGCAAACCATGGGCAAGCTCGGCTGGGTCTTCCTTGTATGGACCGAATTCCTGGAAATTGTTGTAGCCGGTGACGTGCCGGTATGGAGTTGGCGTTTCCTCGGTCGAATACGCGCTGCGGACCTGAATGGCGAGCTTTTCGGCGGCGCGGGCATCGAGCGCCAGTCCTGCCACTGCGGCGCCAGCCAGGCGCAAGAAATCCCGCCGCCTCGCATAGATTTCAGGCGGAGTGATTTCCGACGGTGCGGGGCGGTTCGGGATCCTGGGCGACATGAAGCTTAGACGAGCCTGCAACTGGAAACTTACACCTCCGTGACCGGCAGATTGCCCCGATGGTTCCCGTATCGCGCGTGAAAAAAAAGGTGGCGCGAGCCACCTTTTCGTACGTCGAAGCGGGCGTTCAGCGCAGGCCGGCGACGTAATCCGAAACGGCCTTGATCTCGGGGTCGGTCATCTTGACGGCGATCATGCGCATCATCTTGTTCGGGTCGTTGGCGCGGGACTCGTCGCGGAAGCCCTTCAGTTGCGCCTCGATGTACTCCGCGAACTGGCCGCCGATACGCGGATACTGGGCCGGCATGCCGGCCCCGGCAGGGCCGTGGCAGGCGGCGCAGGCAGGCAGGCCTTTGGCCATGTTGCCGGCGCGGTAGAGCTTCTGGCCAACTTCGATGGTTGCGCGGTTCTTGGCAACTTCACCCTTTTGCGTCTGGACGGAGAAGTACGCCGCCAGGTCACGCATCTGTTCGTCGGTGTACGGGGCAATCATGCCGTTCATGATTGCATTGACGCGCTCTGGCTGCTTGCCGTCGACCGCCTTGAAGTTGGCCATCTGCTTGTACAGATAGTCGGCATTCTGGCCGGCCAGCTTGGGGTTCGCGGCGACGGTGCTGTTGCCGTCCGCGTTGTGACAGGCGGCACAGACGGTGGAGCCGATCGCCTGACCCTTGGCGGGGTCGCCCTTGTAGGCGGCCTTGGCCGGCTCGTTGGCATGGGCGACAGCAACGACAGCCATCAGGGCAGCCATCAGCGAGGGCAGCAGCAAACGCTTCATCTTCGGAACTCCCGGGCAAGCAGGGTTGAATATATAAACGTGCTATTCTAACTCGACTAATCCGTCCTTCGCATTCCTGCCGCCGGCCATGCCCCTGTTCCGCCACGCGGTCTTCGAGATTTCTGCCGCGAAGCCCCAAGACTTGCCGCAGGCAACCGGGCCGGAAATCGCCTTCGCCGGCCGCTCCAATGCTGGAAAATCCTCCGCGATCAATACTCTCGTCGGGCATACGCGCCTGGCCTTCGTGTCCAAGACGCCCGGCCGGACCCAGCTCATCAACCTGTTCCGGCTGAAGAACGGTGCGGCTCTGGTGGATTTGCCCGGATATGGCTATGCCGACGTGCCGCTGCCGATTCGGAAACAATGGCAAGGCTTGCTGGAACACTACCTGACGCGTCGTCAGGCGCTGGCCGGCCTGGTGATGATCATGGATGCCCGGCGGCCGCTGACGGAACTCGACCGCCAGATGATCAACTGGTTCGGCCCGACCGGGAAGCCGATTCACTGTCTGCTGACCAAGGCCGACAAGCTGACTCGGCAGGAGCAGACGAAGATCCTGAACGAAGTCAGGGCCGAGTTCACCGATACCGGTTCCCAGGTTACCGTTCAACTCTTCTCCAGCTTGAAGAAGACCGGCATGGATGAGGCCGAGAAGGTGATTGGCGCCTGGCTCGACGACCCGCCATGAGCGAGCGGCAATGCAACAAAAAGAATGCCCCCGGCCAAAGGGGATAAGCCGGGGGCAAAATTGCCTTAATGAGGTTAAGGCACCCGCTCAGGGAGGTGAAGCGGGGGATGGCCGAAGACCATCCGCCAAGTAAGATTGGGGTTTCGGCCAAAAGTTCCAGCGATATTCGTTACGAGAGACTGCCATGAACCAGAAAGGTGCTTTCCCCGCCACCCGCATGCGCCGCATGCGTCGCGACGACTTCTCCCGCCGCCTGATGCGGGAGAATGTCCTGACGGCCAATGATTTCATCTACCCGGTGTTCGTTCTCGAGGGCAGCGGCCGTACGGAGGCCGTAGCCTCCATGCCCGGGGTCGAACGGATGACCCTGGATCGTTTGTTGCCCGTCGCCGAGAAAGCGATGAAATTGGGCATTCCGGCCCTGGCGCTGTTTCCGGTCATCGACTCGGGCAGGAAATCCCAAGGGGCCGAAGAGGCCTGGAATCCGGCGGGGTTAGTGCCCACTGTCGTGGCAAGGCTCAAAAAGGAGTTTCCCGAGCTCGGCGTCATCACCGATGTCGCGCTCGATCCCTATACCAGCCACGGTCAGGACGGCTTGATCGACCCGGCCGACCCGGCTGGTTACGTGATGAACGACGAGACTGTCGAGGCACTGGTCAAGCAGGCGCTTTGCCACGCGCGTGCCGGGGCTGACGTAGTGGCGCCTTCCGACATGATGGATGGCCGGATCGGCGCCGTGCGCGCTGCACTGGATGGCGAGAAGCACATCCACACGCGCATCCTGGCCTATTCGGCCAAGTATGCGTCGAGCTTCTACGGCCCGTTCCGCGATGCCGTGGGATCGGCGGCCAACCTGGGCAAGGGCAACAAGTACACCTACCAGATGGACCCGGCCAATTCGGACGAGGCATTACGCGAAGTGGCACTCGATCTCGATGAGGGTGCCGACATGGTGATGGTCAAGCCGGGCATGCCCTACCTGGACATCGTGCGGCGGGTGAAGGATGAGTTCGGTGTGCCGACCTATGCCTACCAGGTGAGCGGCGAGTACGCGATGCTCAAGGCGGCTGCCGCCAACGGCTGGCTAAGCCACGACGCCTGCATGCTGGAAGCGCTGCTCTGCTTCAAGCGCGCCGGTGCCGACGGCATCCTGACCTATTTCGCCATCGAGGCGGCCGAAGCCCTGCAGCGCTAGCGCGCCAGCAGTTGCCACTGCGCGGGCCACGCAGCCAGCGTATCTTCCTTGAAGCCGCTCTTGACGAAGCGGTGCCAGCGGCCTACTGCGTGGCAGATCAGAGCATCGGCATGGGCAGCGAAATCGTGACCTTCCGGCAACGCGCCCTGCGTGGCGGCAACCCGCAGCGACTGCTTGAGCGAGGCCTCGATTCGGTCGAGCAACTGATTGATGCGCGCTTGCAGGCGCGGGTTTTCGTGCACCAGTGCGTCGCCGATCAGTACCCGCGTCAGGCCCCGGTTCTTCTGCGCGAAGGCGAGCAGGGTGACCATGACCAGCTCGACCTGCTTCAGTCCGCTCTCTTCGTCGTTGCCGATCTGGTTGATGACCGAGAACAGGCTGGACTCGATGAACTCGATCAGCCCCTCGTACATCTGCGCCTTGCTGGCGAAGTGGCGATAGAGCGCCGCTTCCGACACATCGAGCTTCTTCGCGAGCAGCGCGGTGGTGACCTTCTCGCCACCGGGCGCTTCCAGCGCATGGGCGATGGTTTGCAGGATCAGCAGCTTCTTTTCGCTCGGCTTGGCGGCAGTGTTCATGCTATTTCGACTTGATCAAAGTGCCGACGCCTTCGTCGGTCAGGATTTCGAGCAGCAGCGCGTGTTCGACGCGGCCGTCGATGACATGCACGCTCCTGACGCCGCTGCGCGCCGCATCGAGCGCCGAGCCGATCTTGGGCAGCATGCCGCCCGATAACGTGCCGTCCTCGACCATGGCGTCGATCTCCTTGGGCGTGATGCCGGTCAGCAGCTTGCCTGCCTTGTCCAGTACGCCCGGCGTGTTGGTGAGCAGCACCAGTTTCTCCGCGCCGAGCACTTCAGCTACCTTGCCGGCAACGACGTCGGCATTGATATTGAAGGTATCGCCGTCGATGCCGACGCCGATCGGTGCGATGACCGGAATGAAGTCGCCGGTGTCGAGAAAGGAGATGATCGAGGGATCGATGGAGGTGATCTCGCCGACCTGGCCGATGTCGATCAGTTCTGCCGGGTTATCCTTGTTTGGCAGCAGCAGCTTCTTGGCGCGGATGAAATTGCCGTCCTGGCCGGTCAGGCCGACTGCCTTGCCGCCGTGCTGGTTGATGAGGTTGACGATTTCCTTGTTGACCTGGCCGCCGAGCACCATCTCGACGATGTCCATGGTCTCCTCGTCGGTGACGCGCATGCCCTGGATGAAGGTGCCCTGCTTGCCGACGCGTTTGAGCAGATCCTCGATCTGCGGGCCGCCACCATGCACCACGACCGGGTTCATGCCGACCAGCTTGAGTAGCACGACGTCGCGCGCGAAGCAGTCCTTCAGCTTCGGGTCGGTCATGGCGTTGCCGCCGTACTTGATGACGATGGTCTTGTCGAAGAATCGCTTGATGTAGGGCAGCGCTTCGCCGAGGATCTTGGCCTTGGTGGCGGCAGGCAGGGTGGCGGTAGTCATGGCGGGGGCGAGGAAATGAAAATGGACGGCGGAATTCTACTGCCGCCGTCCCGCCATGGCTGACTTTGACTTAATCGATGGTCAGTCGCTTCGATTGCGTTGCGGCCTTCTTCGGCAGCGTCAGTTCAAGCACGCCGTCGTTGAATTTGGCGCTCGCCTGACCTTCGTCGATATCCTGCCCAAGCTGGAAGCTGCGCGATATCTTGCCGAAATAGCGTTCGGTGCGCAGCACGCGCTCGCCTTCCTTGACTTCCTTCTCCTGCTTGCGCTCGGCGCTGATCGATACGGTCGGGCCATCGATGTTGACGTGTATATCCTCCTTCTTGATGCCGGGCATTTCAGCATGCACGACGAAGGCCTTGTCCTGTTCCTTGACGTCGATCTTCACGCTCGGCGCTTCGGGCATGTTCCCCATTTCCACCGGACGCACGAAGAAGCCGCGGAAGAAGTCGTCGAGTGGGTCGTAGCGGGTCAAATTGGCCATAATAATCTCCTCTGAAATGCAGTCGAAATCGGCTGAACTACCTGCCTCAACCGAAAAATAGGTCTTGTGCCCGGGAATTCAAGTGGCGGATTTGATGTGCGACAGCACCGATGAACGCAAGGTCTGCCCCCGCTGCCGGGCGGCCTTCCAGTGTGGCATGAAGGCCGGGACCGGCTGCTGGTGCGGCGTGTTGCCACGGCTGACTCTTGTCGATCCGGCCCTGCCGGATTGCCTGTGTCCGGCTTGCCTCAAGGCCGCGCTGGCCGCCCAGGAGCAAGGCCCAGCATCAGGATAGCGTCGCGGTTGGTCCAGGAAAAACATGCAGCGGCCGCGTCGCGCCAGGGCAGCCAGCGCCAGGCCCGATGCTCGTCGGGGGCGACCGTGATCGGTTGTTCGGGTACGCAAAGGCTGTAAACATGCTCGGCGTTGTGGGTCACGCCTTCGGCATAGCGGGCGCGCCACTGCGGAAAGATCTCGAAGCGGTTGGAAAGCCGCCAATCGCGCAGATCGGCGGTGGAGCAGGCGATGCCGGTCTCTTCGGCGACTTCGCGGGCGGCGGCTTGTAACGGGCGTTCGCCCACTTCCAGGCTGCCGGTCACCGATTGCCAGAAGCCTGGATGCGAGGCACGCTCCAGCAACAGAACGCCGAGCGCAGGCGTGTGGATGACGACCAGGACGGAAACCGGTGTCTTGAACGACACGGGAGAGGTCAGGGTTCCGTCGGCAGCCAGGCGATGCCGTCGGCCTGCATTTCCACCAGGCACCAGAAGGGAATGGCCTCCTCGCGCCAGTCGTTGGCGGCCTGTTCGAAGATCTGCAAGGCGTTCACGAAATCGGCTTCCGCCTTGCCGTGGATCCCGTCGCAATGCTCCAGCAGTACCACGTAGCCGTCGGCGGGCTTCCAGGCCATGTCGGCAAGGCAATCGGCGAGCGCATCCAGGTTGTGGCCGAACCAGTCGGGAAACTTCAAGGCCTTGGCGATGGCGGCCAGCATCTGTTCCTTGTTGCTCGCCTTGGCCAGGTTGATGCGGAAGGCAGCGAAGCCCTCGGCCTTGGCCGCGGCTAGGATCTGTTTTTTGTCCATGTGCGGCAGGTGATAGACGCCTGCCTTGTCGGCATCGGCCAAAACGGCTTGAAGATGGGCGTCGTCGCTCATTCCCTGATCCGCCAGAAGGTTCGGTAATGGTCGGCAGTGTAGTACCGCTCACCCTGCCTGCCGGCAATGATGCGCCGTGCGCCGCGATTGCGCGCCCTTGGGGTCGGCACGGTGTACTCGCGGTAATAGCCGCGCGGCCGTAACGGCAGCAGTCTTTCGTAGTTGCCGAACACGACGGCGTCCCGCGAGTAGGGGAAGGGGCCGCCCTGTTCGATCAGTTGCAGCGTCTTCCTCGCCTCCGGAGGGAGATCGGCGGTGGCGATCTCCCCTGCCTGCGCCATCCCGAGCAGGCTGGCCAACAGAAGGGTGACGACGATGCGCCACATATCAGCCCTTGCCGACGTCGACCTGGCCTATTTCGACATCGGTCTGGACCTTCTGGCGCAGCCGAATGTGCAACTCGCGCAACTGCTTCTCGTCGACCGGCGACGGCGCATCGGTGAGCAGGCACTGGGCGCGCTGGGTCTTCGGGAAGGCGATTACGTCGCGGATCGATTCGGCACCGGTCATCATGGTGACGATGCGGTCGAGGCCGAAGGCCAGGCCGCCGTGGGGCGGCGCGCCATAACGCAGGGCATCGAGCAGGAAGCCGAATTTCAGGCGCTGCTCTTCTTCGCCGATGCCGAGCGCCTCGAACACGCGCGCCTGGACGTCGGCCTTGTGGATGCGTACCGAACCACCGCCGATTTCCCAACCGTTCAACGCCAGGTCATAGGCCTTGGCCAGGCACTCGCCCGGGTTGGTCTTCATCAGTTCGTCGTGGCCGTCCTTCGGTGACGTGAAGGGATGGTGGCAAGCGGTCCAGCGCTTGTCTTCGTCGTCGTACTCGAACATCGGGAAGTCGACCACCCACAACGGCTCCCAGGTCTTGCCATTGACGTAGCCCTTTTCGTGGCCGATCTTGGTGCGCAGCGCGCCGAGTGCGTCATTGACGATCTTGGTCTTGTCGGCCCCGAAGAAAATCAAGTCGCCCGACTGTGCACCGGTGCGCTCCATGATGGTCTTCAGCGCGGCGGCGTGGAGGTTCTTGACGATGGGCGATTGCAGGCCTTCTTCATTCAGCTTCGAGGCGTCGTTGACCTTGATGTAGGCCAAGCCCTTGGCGCCGTAGATTTTGACGAACTCCGTGTAGCCGTCGATCTCGCCGCGCGACAGGCTGGCGCCGCCGGGAATGCGCAGCGCAGCGACGCGGCCGCCGCTGGTTGCCGGGCCGGAGAACACCTTGAAGGCCACGTCGGCGACGGCATCGGTGACTTCGGTGAGTTCCAGTGTCACGCGCAGGTCGGGTTTGTCGGAGCCGAAACGGCGCATCGCTTCGGCGTAGGTCATGCGCGGGAAGGGCGCGGGCAGTTCGGTGGCCAGTGCTTCCCTGAACACGTAGCGGATCATTTCCTCCATCAGCGCGGTGATCTGCGCCTCGTCGAGGAAGGAGGTCTCGATATCGACCTGGGTAAATTCGGGCTGGCGGTCGGCGCGCAGGTCTTCGTCGCGGAAGCACTTGGTCAGTTGATAGTAGCGGTCGAAGCCGGCCACCATCAGCAACTGCTTGAAGAGCTGCGGCGACTGCGGCAGGGCGAAGAACTGGCCTGGGTGCACGCGCGACGGCACCAGATAGTCGCGCGCGCCTTCGGGGGTGCTTTTGGTCAGCATCGGCGTTTCGATGTCGATGAAGCCGTGGCCGTCGAGGAAGCGACGGAAGGCCATGGCGGCCTTGTAACGCAGCATCATGTTCTTCTGCATTTGCGGCCGGCGCAGGTCGATGACGCGGTTGACCAGGCGCACGTGTTCGGAGAGATTTTCGTCGTCGAGCTGGAAGGGGGGCGTCACCGCCGGGTTCAGCACTTCGAGCTCGTGGCAGAGGACCTCGATCTCGCCAGAGGCCAGGTTCGGGTTCTCGGTGCCGGCGGGGCGACGACGGACCTTGCCGGTGACCTTCAGGACGAATTCGTTGCGTACCGATTCTGCGACGGCGAACATTCCGGGTCGATCGGGATCGCACACCACCTGGGCCAGGCCTTCGCGGTCGCGCAGGTCGATGAAGATGACGCCGCCGTGGTCGCGGCGGCGATGGGCCCAACCGCAAAGGGTGACGATCTGGTCGGCAAGGCCGGCATTCATTTGGCCGCAGTAGTGGGTACGCATGGTGAGTCCGAGGGAAAAGTCAGCCGTGGCGGTACGCCACGACAGGTTATTGAATGGCTATTCGTTCTGGGCGCGCCCGAGCGGGTTGGGTTCGGGGGCATTGGGGCCGACGACGCCCATCGAGACGATGTACTTGAGCGCCTCATCGACACTCATGTCGAGTTCGATAGTGTCCTGCTTCCTGACGAAGAAGAAGAAGCCATTGACCGGGCTTGGCGCGGTAGGGATGAAAACGCTGACCAGTTCCTCGCCGCTGGCGGCGACCACGGTCTCGGCCGGCAACCCCGTCTGGAAGGCGACCGACCAGGCTTGCGGATGCGGATACCGCACCAGCAGTACCTTCTTGAAGGCGTCCCCGGTTCCCGAGAAGACGGTGTCGCTGATCTGCTTGACGCTGTAGTAGATCGACTTGACGACCGGGATGCGGGACAGTATCCCCTCCCAGAAGCGCACCATGCGCTGGCCGATGATGTTGGTCGCGACCATGCCGGAGGTCAGGATCACCAGCAGCGTCAGCAAAGTGCCCACGCCCGGAATGTTGAAGCCCAGCAGGTTGACCGGCTGGATGGCCGACGGCAACAGGCGCAAGGACTGGTCCATGGTACCGATGATGGAGGTCAGCACCCAGACCGTAATGGCCAAGGGAATCCAGATCAGCAGGCCGGTGATGAAATATTTTTTCAAGTCGAGCTGGTGGCGCAAGCGCCTAGTTGCAGGCGCAGGAACCCGTGCCACCCTGGCAGGGAGGTGGATTGTCGCTCTTGGCGGGCTTGCTACCGCCCTTGAAGTCGGTCTGGTACCAGCCGCTGCCCTTGAGCTGGAACCCGGCCGCGGTGACTTGTTTGGCGAAGGTCTCCGTCTTGCATTGCGGACAGGTCGTCAACGGCGCATCGGACATCTTTTGCATGACGTCCTGCTCAAGGCCGCAACTGGTGCAGCGATAGGCGTAGATGGGCATTGATCTCTCCGTGAAAACAGGGAATTCTATCGCAAGCGCCGGCCAGCGCCCTAGAACAGGCCGAGGTAGGCGTGGGTCAGCGGCTTGCCCCAAAACAGGGCGATGACTCCGGCGACCGCCAGATAGGGGCCGAATGGAATGGGCACATTGCGGCCGTGCTTGGTCAGGACGATAAGAGCGATGCCGACCACTGCGCCGACGAAGGAGGACAGCAGAATCGTAAGGGGCAGTATCTTCCAGCCCAGCCAGGCACCAATGGCCGCCAACAGCTTGAAATCCCCGTAGCCCATGCCTTCCTTGCCGGTGAGCAGCTTGAACAGCCAATAGACCGCCCACAGGCTCAGATAACCGGCCGTGGCGCCGATCACGGAAGTGGTCAGGTCGGTATAGGTGCCGGAGACGTTCAGCAACAGCCCCGCCCAGAGCAGCGGCAGGGTGATGTCGTCGGGCAGCAACTGCGTGTCGAAATCGATGCAGGTGAGCGCCACCATCGCCGCGACGAAGCCCATGGCTCCTGCGGCAGCCAATCCCGGTCCCAGTTTCCAGGCAATGAAGCCGAACAGGAGGCCGGTCAGCGCCTCGATGATCGGATATCGCCAACTGATCGGCTGGCCGCAGCCGCGGCAGCGTCCGCGCAGAAACAGAAAGCTCGCGATTGGAATGTTCTCGAAGGCACCGACCGGCCGGCTACAGTGCGGACAGCGAGAGCGGGGGCGCACCAGTGAGAACGGCTCCGTCGGCGCAGGCATTTCGCCGCGCAGTTCGGCGCATTGCGTGGCCCAGTCGCGCTCCATCATGCGCGGCAGGCGGTGGATCACCACGTTGAGAAAGCTGCCGATGGCGAGCCCGAACAGGGCCGACGCGGCGATGAAGAAGCCGCCCGGTTGCAGCAGAAGCGAGTCCATTCGGCCTTACACCACGGCGCCGAGCTTGAAGATCGGCAGGTACATGGCGATCACCATACCGCCGATCAATACGCCGAGCACGACCATGATGAGAGGCTCCATCAGGCTCGACAATGCTTCGACGGCATCGTCGACTTCAGCCTCGTAGAAGTCGGCGATCTTGCCCAGCATGGCATCCAGTTGGCCCGACTCCTCGCCGATCGACACCATCTGGATCACCATGCTGGGGAAGACGACCGCGTTCTGCATCGCGACCGTCAAGCTGGACCCGGTGCTGACTTCACTCTGGATCTGCTGGGTGGCCACCTTGTACACATGATTGCCCGCCGCTCCGCCCACCGAGGTCAAGGCCTCGACCAGCGGTACGCCGGCAGCGAACATGGTGGACAGCGTACGGGTCCAGCGGGCCAGAGTGGCCTTGCGGATGACCTCGCCGAAGATGGGTAGCCGCAAAAAGACGCGGTCCATGACGATCTGCATCGGCACCGACCGCTTCCAGAAGTAGAAGAAGGCGTACAGGCCGCCGCCGATGGCACCGAAGATCAGCCACCAGTTGGAGACGAAGAAATCCGAGACCGCGATGACGAACAGGGTCGGTGCCGGCAGGTCGGCGCCGAAGCTTTTGAATACGTCCTTGAAGGCCGGCACGACGAAAATCATGATGACTGCGGTGACGACGAACGCGACCACCAGCACCGCGATCGGGTAGAACATCGCCGACTTGATCTTCGACTTGATGGCGAGGATCTTTTCCTTGTAGGTCGCCAGCCGATCGAGCAACGACTCCAGGATGCCGGCCTGTTCGCCGGCTTCGATCAGGTTGCAATAGAGGGCGTCGAAATGGAGCGGGTGCTTGCGGAAAGCCTGGTTGAGCGCCGAGCCGGTCTCCACTTCGGACTTGAGTTCCATCAGAAGACGCGCAACGGCCGAGTTCGAGGCACCCTTGGAGACGATGTCGAAGGACTGGAGCAGCGGCACCCCCGACTTCATCATGGTGGCCATTTGCCGGGTGAATAGTGCGACATCCTTTTCGCTGACCTTGCCGCCGCCGCGGAACGACTGCTTCTTGACCTTGGTCGGGAGAACGCCCTGGCGCCGCAAGGTGGTGTTGACCACGCTTTCACTGGCTGCGCGCAGTTCGCCGCGCACAATCTTGCCGCTCTTGTCCTTGCCTTCCCAGACGAAGTTGAACTCCTTGACACCGAGATCTTTCTTTTCCGGTTTCCTGGGTGTCGCCATGGTCTAGCCCTTTCGGTTTCTGAATTGGACGCGCTATTCGTTGGTGGTGGCGAGCACTTCGTCGAGCGAGGTGACACCTTGTTTGACTTTCAGCAGTCCCGAGCGGCGCAGGTCGCGGACGCCCTCCGCCTGCGCTTGCGCGGCGATGTCGAGCGAGGTTCCGTTGGCCATGATGATGCGCTGTATCTCTTCGGTAATCGGCATGACCTGGTAGATGCCGAGCCGGCCCTTGTAGCCCGAGCCCTTGCAGCGATCGCACTTCCCGGGACCGTAAAGCTGCCAACTGCCGTCGAGATCCTCTTCGGTGAATCCGGCGTTGAGCAGCGTTTCCGCGGGCACGTCCATGGGCACCTTGCACGAGCACAGCTTGCGGGCAAGGCGCTGGGCGGTGATCAGGATGATGCTGGAGGCGATGTTGAAGGTCGGCACGCCCATGTTCATCAGGCGCGTCAGGGTTTGCGGCGCGTCGTTGGTATGCAGGGTGGACAAAACGAGGTGGCCGGTCTGCGCCGCCTTGACGGAGATTTCGGCAGTCTCCAGATCACGGATTTCACCGACCATGATGATGTCCGGATCCTGGCGCAGGAAGGCCTTCAGGGCGCTGGCGAAGGTGAGGCCGGCCCGGTCGTCGACGTTGACCTGGTTGACGCCCGGCAAATTGATTTCCGCCGGGTCCTCGGCGGTGGAGATGTTGGTGCCGGGCACATTGAGGATGTTGAGGCAGGTGTAAAGGGACACCGTCTTGCCGCTGCCGGTGGGGCCGGTCACCAGCACCATTCCGTAGGGCCGGTTGATCGCCTTGAGCAACTCCTCGCGCTGGTCGGGTTCGTAGCCGAGCGCATCGATGCCGAGCATCGCCGAACTGGAATCGAGGATCCGCAGAACGATCTTCTCGCCGTGCAGGGTCGGCAGCGAGCTGACGCGGAAATCGATCGTCTTCGTCTTCGACAGCACCAGCTTCATCCGGCCGTCCTGCGGCACGCGCTTCTCGGCGATGTTCAGCCGCGAAATCACCTTGATCCGGGAGGCGATCTTCTCCTTGATCACCAGCGGCGGCTGGGCGATCTCGCGGAGGATTCCGTCGACGCGAAACCGGACCCGGTAGTACTTCTCGTACGGCTCGAAATGGACGTCCGACGCGCCTTCGGCGATCGCGTCATGAAGAATCTTCTGGATGAACTTGACGACCGGGGCATCGTCGACCTCTGCCGACGAGGCTTCGGCGGCAGCCTCGGCGGCGCTGCCGTCGTCGAATTCCAGATTGAGATCGTCGTCGACCAGGTTCTGTAGCGAGGTCTCGGGTCTTTCCGCCAGGCGCGCGACGATCACGGACAGCTTGTCGGCTTCGACCACGATCGGGTCGACGGCCATGCCGGTCTGGAAGCGAATTTCGTCCAGGGCACGCAGGTTGGTCGGGTCCGCCAGCGCAACCGACAGCCGGTTCCCCCGCCGCAGCAGCGCGACGACCTGATGGTTCTGCATCACCCGCCGGTCGATGGCGTCGCTGGCGATGTGGTCGCCGGAATAGGCGTTCAGGTCGAGCAGCGGATAACCGAAAGTCCGCGAAGCGAATACCGCGATGTCGCGCGGCGACATGCGCCCGGTGGAGATCAATTGGCCGACGAACCCGCCGGATTCAGGCTTGGCCTCGGCGGCGATTCGTTCCGCCTCCGCCTCCCTGAGCCGGTCCTGCTGGACGAGAGCGCGGGCCAGCCCGCTCAGGGTGGCTGGGATCGCTACTGCCATCGACGCTGGCTGCCCCGCAGGGCTCTGAATGCACTGAACATATCGGGCCGATAATGCCCGCCCGGCGAGGGTTTGTAAAGATAGTGGCGTACCGCCATGGCTGACTTTTACATTGCCCCGATGGGCCGGAACAGTTTGACGATCTTGATGCGTCGATCCTGGGTCTGGACGATTTCCATGGCGACGCCCGCAATTCGCAGGCAGACGCCGGCTTCCGGGATGTCCTGGAGGTGTTCGACAATCAGGCCGCTTAGCGTCTTCGGTCCGTCCAGGGGTAGGTCGAGCCCGAGCAGGCGATTCAGTTCGCGCAGGCTGTGGCTGCCATCGACCAGCGCGGCGCCGTCCTCGTCCCAATCGAACTCCGCAGCCGCGCCGGGCATGCTGGTGGTGAACTTCCCGACAATCTCCTCGATGATGTCCTCCAGCGCCACCAGGCCGAGCAGTTCGCCATACTCGTCGACCACCAGGCCTTGCCGCTGCCGGTTCTCCCGGAAGAACTGCAATTGGGCGTAGACCTGCGTTGCTGCCGGAATGAAGTAGGGCTCGCCGAGTTGACCGCGCAGGGTCTCGATGTCCAGCGGCGCCTTGAGCGCGCTGGCGAGCAGGCGACGCTGATGCAGGATGCCGATGACGTTGCTCGGGTCGCCGGCTACGACCGGCAGGCGCGTGTGATAGCTGGTGGCCAGCTGTGCCTGGATCTCGTCGATCGGCGCCTCGATGTCGATGTACTCGATGTCGCCGCGCGGCACCATGATGTCCTCGACCGTCACCTGCTCCAGCTCGAACAGGTTGAGCAGGATGTCGCGGTGTTGCCCGGGTATGCCGCGCGACTCGAGGACCAGCCCGCGCAACTCCTGTGGTGAAAGCTGCGCCGATTCGTGCCCGGGCGATGGCTTCAGGCGCAGGAGCCTGAGCAGGGCCGAGGCGAACAGGTTGACGAACCAGACGATCGGGTATGCGGCACGCAGCAGCGGCCAGAGCAGGTAGCCGAGCATCAGCGCCAGACGATCGGCGTGGGTCGCACCGATGATCTTCGGGGTGATTTCCGAGAACACCAGGATCAGGAACGTGATCGCGACAGTGCCGGCGCCGAGCGCCCACTTTTCCTCGCCGAACAGCTCGATGGCGATGATGCTGACCAGGGTGGCCGCCGCGGCATTGATCAGGTTGTTGCCGAGCAGAATTACGCCGAGCATCTTGTCGGTGCGATTGAGCAGATCCAGCGCGAGGCGGGCGCCATGATGGCCTTCGCCGGCCAGGTGGCGCAAGCGGTAGCGGTTGGCGGCCATCATGCTGGTCTCGGCCAGGGAGAAGAACCCCGAAACGATCAACAGGACGATGAGGGTTCCGCTCAGGGCGGAAATGGGGATGTCATCCATGGCCGGTCAGCCGCGGCCGAGCAGCACTTCCAGCACGAAACGGCTGCCGACGTAGGCCAGCAGAAGTGCGGCGAAGCCGGCCAGCGTCCAGCGCAGCGCCTTGCGTCCGCGCCAGCCACGGAAATGGCGGCCGGCGAGAAGATGGGCAAAGATGACCCAGGAAAGGATCGCAAAGACCGTTTTGTGATTGAAGGTCAGCGCCTTGCCGAACAGGGATTCGGAAAACAGGATGCCCGAGGCCAGCGTCAGCGTCAGCAGGAGGAACGCAATATGGATGAGCCGGAACAGCAGCACTTCCATGGTCAGCAGCGGTGGCAGGCTGGTCAGGAGCGGTGTCAAGCGACCGCGATGCAGGCCCTTTTCCGCTACGGCCATCAGGATCGCGTGGAGTGCGGCCAGCGTAAACAGGCTGTAGGCCAGCATGGCGATCAGGAAATGGATGCGAAACTGCATCGAGTCGACGTTGGCCAGCAGGTGCTGTGCCGGGAAGATGGTCGGCAGGAGCACGCCGACGGCCGCCGCAGGAAGCCCCAGCATCTGTAGGCCCTCCATCCGCGCGTAGAAGCTCTCGATCCAGTAGAACGCGATCGCCAGCCAGAAGATCAGCGAGAGGGCGATCGAAAAGCTGAAATGCATCGTGTCGCCCGGGAAAACCTCGCCTGCCAGGGCGATGCCGTGTGCGACCAATGCCGTCAGCAGCCAAATCCGCTCCCAACCGGCGAGGTGGGCAGGCGGCCGGTCGAGGGCCGCGCCGCGCCAGCGGTTGCGCCATGACAGGCCGGCAAGGCCGACGTAAAGAGCGGCGGCGATCAGATGCAGTAAAATCGATGGCATCCCGGAAGTCTACCCCATTCCCTCATTTCGATTCCCATGCTGGATAACCTGACCCAACGGCTGGCCAAGGTCGTCAAGACCATGCGCGGCCAGGCCCGCCTGACCGAAGACAACATCCAGGAGATGCTGCGCGAGGTGCGCATGGCGCTCCTGGAAGCCGACGTGGCGTTGCCGGTAGTCAAGGATTTCATCGCCCGCGTCAAGGAAAAGGCCGTCGGCCAGGAAGTAGTCGGCTCGTTGACGCCGGGCCAGGCACTGGTCGGCGTCGTGCATCGCGAACTCGCAGACCTGATGGGGGGCGAGAAGAGCGGCCTCAACCTCGCCACGCAACCGCCCGCGGTGATCCTGATGGCCGGCCTACAGGGCGCGGGCAAGACGACGACCACCGCCAAGCTTGGCAAATGGCTCAAGGAGCGGCAGAAGAAGAAGGTGCTGGCGGTGAGCTGCGACGTCTATCGCCCGGCCGCCATCGAGCAGTTGAAGACCGTGTCGGCCCAGGCCGGCATCGATTTCTTCCCCTCGGCGGTCGGCCAGAAGCCGCTCGATATCGCGCTGGCGGCACTCGACTACGCGAAGAAGCACTACCACGACGTCCTGTTTGTCGATACGGCCGGCCGGCTAGCCATCGACGAGGCGATGATGGCCGAGGTGCGCGAACTGCATGCGCGGCTTTCGCCGATCGAATCCCTGTTCGTGGTCGACGCCATGCTCGGCCAGGATGCGGTGAATACCGCCAAGTCCTTCGCCGAAGCCTTGCCGCTCACCGGTGTCGTCCTGACCAAGCTCGACGGCGACGCCCGCGGCGGTGCGGCGCTGTCGGTTCGCCACGTCACCGGCAAGCCGCTCAAGTTCGCCGGTGTTGGCGAAAAGCTCGACGGCATCGAGGAGTTCCATCCCGAGCGCATGGCCTCGCGCATCCTCGGCATGGGCGACATCCTCGGCCTGGTCGAGGAGGCGCACCGCAACGTCGACCAGGAAAAGGCGCAGGAACTCGTCAAGAAGATGAAGTCCGGCAAGGGCTTCGACCTCAACGACTTCAAGGAACAGATCGGCCAGATGCGCAAGATGGG
>JAEHDA010000112.1 GCA_016880655.1 Rhodocyclaceae bacterium | reverse complement strand
TGGTTGCCGACCACGCCTTCGGTGGCGCGCAGCGAGTCGAGGATGGAAATCCCTGACGAAT
Source organism: Rhodocyclaceae bacterium (assembly GCA_016880655.1). Lineage (GTDB taxonomy): Bacteria > Pseudomonadota > Gammaproteobacteria > Burkholderiales > Rhodocyclaceae > Fen-999. The sequence goes on along the minus strand of JAEHDA010000112.1, from coordinate 26,063 downwards.
ACATCATTGCGAAAACGCCGGCGAAGCGCGACAGGATGACCTTGCGCAGGATGTCGCCGACGACCGGCAGCCTCAGTTTGATCTCGTCGAAGCGATAGCGTGCGTGCAGGTTGCTCCGCACCAGGATTGCGACGCCGATGGCCGCCAGCAGCGGCAGCCCGAGCACCAGGTACCAGTAGTTCACGAAGATGTTCGAGGTCGCGATCAGGATCTTGGTGTGCAGCGGCAACTCATGTCCCATGCCCTTGATGAAGCCGACCATCTTGGGCACCAGGTACATCATCATGAATATCACCACGGCAATCACGACCGTGCCCATGAAGGCGGGATACATGATCAGCTTCTTGGTCTGCGCCGCGAGTTCGTCCTGCCACTTCAGCGACTCGACCAGGTTGGTCAGCACCTCCTGTAGCTTGCCCGTGCTCTCGCCGGCCGAGATCAGGCTGATGAATACGCCATCGAATACCTGCGGATGCTCGGCCATCGACTGGGACAGCGTCCGGCCGCCGTCGATGCTTTCGATCATGCTGGCGACCACTTCGCGGAAATTCGGGTTCTCCAGGCTGTCGCGCAGATCGGTCAGGCCATCGACGATGGATACGCCGGCCTTGGTGAGTTGTTCGAGGTGGAAACAGAAGTTGATCAGTTCGCGGCGGCTGGTGCCCTTGCCGCCGAACATGCTGCCCTGGCGTACCGGGCTGCCCTTGATGAAGTCCAGTTCCATCCGCTTGAGGCGCAGTTCGAGGTCGACCGGATTGATGGCATCCAGCCGGCCCAGCACGATGCGGCCGTCGGCGTTCATGGCCTTGTAGGCGTACAAGGCCATTACATGCGCTCCGTCAGGTCGACTACGCGCGCGACTTCCTCGATCGACGTCGAGCCGTCGAGCACGCGGCGCAGGCCGTCTTCGGCGAGCATGCGGAAGCCCTTGGCCAGGGCAGCCTTGCGGATCTCGCGCGCCGTGGCGCGGCAAGCGATCAGTTCGTCGAGTTCGCCGTCCAGGCGCAGCACTTCCATGATCGCGAGCCGGCCGCGGTAGCCCTGGAAGTCGCAATGATCGCAACCGCCCGGCCGGTAGAGCAGCGGCGCGTGCCCGGCGCGGTCCATGCCGAGCAGGTGGCGTTCGTGCGGCTGGGCGGTGTAGGACTTGCGGCAATGTGGGCAGAGGCGCCGAACCAGTCGCTGGGCGACGACGCCGATGATGTTGCCGGCCATGATGTCGGGCAGGATGCCGATGTCCAGAAGACGAGGCACCGCGCCGATCGCCGAATTGGTGTGCAGCGTCGAGTAGACCTGATGGCCGGTCATGGCCGCGCGGAAGGCCATTTCCGCCGTATCGGCGTCGCGGATTTCGCCGACCAGGATCACGTCCGGGTCCTGTCGCATCATCGAACGGATGCCGTTGGCGAAATCGAGCTTGGCGGCTTCGGCAACCGAGGTCTGCCGGATCATCGCCATCGGGTACTCGACCGGGTCTTCGAGGGTCATGATGTTCTGGCCCTCGGAGTTGATGTGGTTCAGGACCGAATAGAGCGTGGTGGTCTTGCCGCTGCCGGTGGGGCCGGTGACCAGGATGATGCCCTCGGGGCGCGCGATCATCAGCTTGAGCGATTCGATCTGATGGTCGTCGAGGCCGAGTTGATCCAGCGGCACGATGCCCTTCTGGCGATCGAGGATGCGCAGGACGATGTTCTCGCCATGGATGGTCGGCTGCGCGGCGACCCGAAAGTCGACCAGCCGGCCGCTGATGTTCAGGGAGATGCGGCCGTCCTGCGGCGCCCGCGTCTCGGCGATGTTCATGCCGCTCATGACCTTGATCCGCACCGCCATCGCGGCCCAGTAGGACTTGTGCAGGGCGCGAATCTGCCGCAGGATGCCGTCGATGCGGTAACGGATGCGCAGGAAGCTCGCCTCGGGCTCGAAGTGGATGTCCGAAGCCTCGCGCTTGACGGCGTCGGTCAGCAACGCACCAACCAGCCGGACCACGGGCTGGCTGTATTCATCCATCGAGACGGCCATGCTGCGGTAGTCGATCTCGCCGGTCTCGATCTCGTGCAGGATGCCGTCGATCGACAGCTCGTGACCGTAATACTGGTCGATGGCGCGGGCGATCTCGGATTCGCCGGCCAGCAGCGTTTCGATGAGCAGCTCATGCGGCACCAGTGCGCGCAGCTTGTCCAGCGCGACGATGTCGTTGGTGTCCGCTATGGCGATGGTCAGGCGGTGCTGTTCGGGTGCGTAGTCAAGCGGTAGCAGGCCATGGCGCTTGGCCGTCTCGCGTGGCACCAGCCGCAGGGCGGCCGGATCGACGATAGCCTGGCTGAGGTCCACCGACTTCTGGCCCAGCGACTCGCCCAAGGCGTCGCGCAGCGTCGCCTCGGACACGAAGCCGAGCGACACCAGCAGCTTGCCGACCGGCTGGTTGGACTTCATCTGCTCCAGCAGCGCGATGCGCAACTGGTCTTCGCTGATGACCCCCTGCGATATCAGGATCTGCCCGATCGGGCGGCGGTGGGGTGCGGGTGAATTCATCATCAGCTCATCGGTTGCCAGCGGACGGTCGCGTAGCGTCGGTCAGGGCTGCAATTCGCGCATTCGCCTTGCAGCAAGCGCGCGGTCGAAGGCGGCGGGGCGGCTTTCCGCCGCGGTCAGCGCCTGGCCGTAGTACTGCGCGGCCGGCTTGGGCTGGCGAAGCTGGTCGAGGCTGACGGCCAGGTTGAACAGATAGTCCGGGTTGGCGGCATCGGCGGTGACTGCCTTGAAATATGCCTGCTGGGCTTCGTTCCAGCGCTGCTGTCGGGCAAAAAGGTTGCCAAGCGCGAAATTCACCACCGGTAAATCACCTTGTGCCGCCAGCAACGATTTCATGCGGCTTTCGCCGGCGACTGGATCGCCCTGGCCGCTCAGTCCGACCAGGCCGGCCTGCGCCGTGGCATCGCCAGGGTTGGCTTCGAGGATGCGTTGATAGGCAGCTTCTGCTTGATCGGTCCTGCCTTCGCGCAGCGAAATGGCGGCAACTCCATGCAGGGCATCGGCATTGCGCGAATCCGCCCGCAACGCGCCGGCATAGGCGGCTCTGGAACCGGCGAGATCGCCGGCTTGCAGCAGCCGATACCCCTCGGCCACCGCCGGATCTACGCCCGGGTGCGACGCAGTGAGCTGAATCCGGGTATCGGGCTCAGATAATGTCGAAGGGCGACGAGCCGCCCGGCGGGGGAAGGGCGATTGTTCTTCACGCGGCGCCTGCGCTTGCATGGTGGCCTGTGCATCCGCCGCAACGGGCGATATCGCGGAAGGGGCGGGCCGGGTGTCCTGGACGGGCGGGGGCGGGGGGGTAATGGTCTGGCGCGCAGATGCTTCCAGCCCGATCGGTGCCTTTTGAGCGGCCAGCCCTTGTACCGGCTTGAACTGAAGCCAGAAATAAGCGCCGATGCCACCGATCACCAGCAAACCCAAAGCGGCAACGGTCAGGATGCCCTTTCGACCGTTTCCGGCGCTGTTTTTTGCCGCAAAGGCATTCCGGATCGCATCGCGCTCGGCGGCCACGCCGCGTGCCGTATCGGTCGCCCTCGACGACGAAGAAGCTGCGCCGCCGGGCCGAACTCCGGATGCTTGCGCCTGGCCCGCCGCGCGCGCCGGCCGCTGGGCGGCCGACTTGTTTGCATGGGCGATGAATTCCTCGTCGAGATCCTCGAGGCTGGGCAGCTCGGGCAGCGTGGTGGGCGAGTTGCCCGGATCCGGCGTGGCGGCCTGCTCGAGCGACAGCCCCGGTTCGGCGGGATCGACCTGTCCCTGCTGCTTGGCCAGTTCGGCGCGCTTCAGGGCATCCATCAGCAGACTCACCGGCCGCCTCCGTCATTGCCGATGCGGTTGTTCGGGCCAATCGTGCCCTCGAAGAAGTTCCGGCCGGGCAACTGGCTCCGGAACGAGGCATAGTCACCATCGATGCTGGCATTCTTGATCACGACGGGGCGAAGGAATACCACCAGTTCAGTCTTGCGACGCGTGTCGTTCTTGTTCTGGAAGAAGTTGCCGAGGAGTGGAATCCGTGAAATCGCCGGGATGGCGGTATCCGAGTTCTCCTGCCCGTCTTCCATCAGCCCGCCCATGACTGCGATGTTGCCATTCTCGACGCGGATCATGGATTCCATCTCGCGCGTTCGGATGACCGGAATCTTGTTCTCCACGCCAAGTCTTTGCAGGTCGGGATTGGGATCGATGACTTCGCCGAACTTGCGGGAGATACTCGGGCGGATATTAAGCAACACCGTGTCGTTCTCGCTGATTTGCGGTGTGACGTTCATGACCAGCCCGACGGGGACCGAGTTCAGGTTGGTCGTGTAGGTCGTCGTACTGGTGTTGGCATTGGAAGTGGTATCGGCCTTGATCGTGAAATAGACGAGATTGTCGACCACCTTCAATACGGCAGACTGGTTGTTCAGCACCGACAGTTTTGGGCTCGACAGCACCCTGACGGTGCCGAATTCGTCCAGCAGCTTTACCGCTGCCGTGATGCTGCCCAGCCGGGAAGTGGTGTTGTTGTAGGCGAGATTGACGATTTCCTTCGGCAGGGCCGTGCCAGCGACAGTGCTGGCGAGCTGGGTGATGGTAAAGCCCTTGCCACCGAGCGGTGCGACCTTCCAGTCGATGCCCTGTTGATAGTTGTCCGACAGGGTGACTTCGGCAATCGTCGCCTCGATCAAGACCTGACGACGGGCCGACGCCATGACCTGGCTGAGGAATTCCTGGATCCTCTCGTGCTGCCGTGCGGTGGCGCGGATGGCGATGACGCCGGACTCGGGGTTGATGATCACCGATGCCGCTTCGCGGAAGGTAGTCCGCTTGACGACCGTGGTGCCGGACTGTTGCAGCGTTGCCGGATTCGCGCTGCCGGCAATGCCGGCCTGGCCTGCCGAGCTGTTCCGGCCGCCGGTCGGCTGGGTACCGGTGCCCGTGGTGGCTTGCTGGTCAGTACGCTCGACGACAGTCTCCGACGAGCCTTCCGGAAGTATCTTGTCGGTCTCGCGCAGGAGGTCCTTGATGTTCTTGTCGAGGGTTTCCCAGAAACGGTGCTTGCCTTCGTTCTTGATGCGGGTCAGTGAATTGTTGCCGCCGCCCCCTGCTCCGCCCGATCCGCCTGTGCCGCTTGCACCTGTGCCGGTAGAGGCCACCTGGGTCGTCACCGTCATCGACCCCTCGGTTTCGCGCGACATGTTTACGTAGTCGACCTTGTAGGTCTGCAGGTAGGGCGAGTCCGGCATGACCACCAGGTTGGGGCCGTCCATTTCCCAGCGCATGTCGACCTGTTTCGCGATGCGCGTGAGCAGCTGCGGCAGCGTCTGGTCGATCGCGTTCAGGGTGACGGTGCCGTTGATGCCGGGATGCACATCGACGTTCACCTTCGCGTCGCGCGCCAGCGCGAAAAGCAGATCCTGCACCCGAACGTTATTGACGACGACACTGTAGGTTTCCACTTTCGCGGCGGCTCGCGGCTTGGGTGGCGTCACGGTATTCTGGACCGGCTCCGGAATGCTGGTTCTGGGTGGCGCAGACGCTGCCGCCGTTGCTTCGATATGTCCGGCCGAGGGCGGTGCAACAGGCGCATTGCTGCATCCGGCAAAGGTCAGCGCCAGCAGGGGCGCGGCAAGGATTCTTGGTTTCATCGAGGTCTCGGCGTCGTGATGATTCGTATGTGCTTGATTCTTATGAATCCAGTCTTGCGGCAATACTACCCAAAGCTTACTTTAACCATAAAACCTGTCGCGGAAAAGGACTGTTATTGCGCAGTTCCGGCGGAAGTTGCTCGATGGCGGCACTCGCCGCCGCCATGCTGGGGAATTCGCCATAGATAATGCCGATGCGTTGCTCCTTGCCGGTGTCGGCCATATACAGTCTGGCCCGGTCCGGTTTGAGCAGGCGGTCGGCCATGGCCAGGAAGTTCTGGGCGTAGTCGATCTGGCCGGTATTGGTGGCGACGAGTTGGATGAACCAGCGCCGCCCGTCGGTCGCCTGGACCCACTGCTGCGTTTCGCGCAACCTCTCCTGGGCGACAGGCCGCAACTGGGAAATTGCTGCGGCGGGCGCGGGCGCCGGGGCTTGGGATGCCGCGACAGCGGGCGCGGGGGCTGGCAAAGTCAGTCCTGGTAACACGCCACCCGGGGTGGATGTTGCGTCAGACGCAGGGTTTGCGGCTGGCGCGGGGACGTCCGGCACACCAATGGGGGCTGCCGGAGCGACGCCAATATTGGCTGGCGGCTGTGGTGCCCGGTCCTTGGGCAGATTGGCGATCGCGGCGACGACGACCGCCGCGACTGCCGCGATACCTGCCGCGATCGCGACCCGCCGCCGCATGGTTTTCCCAGGCCAATCGTATTCCGTGTCGCGAATGGCGGCGTCCACTTCCTTTGGCGTTACTTGGTGCGAGCCTTCGGCAAATGCCGCCAGCAGCGACTTCTCGGCGAGGATGTTGATTCGGCGCGTGAGACCCTGAGATGCGGTAGCGATGAGCTTGACGGCGCCCTGGGAGAATAGCGCCGGCCCTCGATAGCCGGCGGTGCGCATGCGGAAGTCGAGGTACTCGGCGATATCGTCGCGGCGCAGCGGCTCGAGTGCGAAATTCTGGGTGATGCGCTCCTTGAGTTGCCGCATATCCGGCCGGGCGAGGATTTCGTCGAGTTCCGGCTGGCCGAACATGACCAGCTGCAACAGCTTGTGGTGGCTGGTTTCCAGATTGGACAGCAGGCGGACTTCCTCCAGCGTCTCGATCGGCATGGCGTGGGCTTCGTCGATCAACACCACGACCTGGCGACCTTGGCCGTGCAGTTCGATCAGCTTGCCATGCAGCGTGCGTACGACCGCGCTGGTGCGGGCGGTGTCGGGAACCTTCAGATCGAGGTCGTCGGCGATCGCGAACAGGATATCGTCGCGGGACAGGGACGGGTTGGCCAGGTAGACGATGACGACGTTCGGCGGCAACCGTTCCATGAGGACGCGGCAGAGCATGGTCTTTCCGCTGCCGACCTCGCCGCTCACCTTGACGATGCCCTCGTCGTGGATGATGGCGTAGATCAGGGCCTCGAGTGTGGCACCGCGATTGGCCCCGGCAAAGAAGAACTCGGTGTGGGGCGTGATGCGGAAGGGTATCTCCGCGAGGCCGAAGTGCTCGAGGTACATGTCTATCTGGTTCCGGTTTCGGTGCCATTGCCCGGGGAGCGGGCGAGAACTTCCATGCGGTTGTACAGCGTAGTGCGGTTGATGCCAAGCAGCTTCGCCGCCTGGCTGACATTGCCGTGGGTCAGTTGCTGGGCGGCCGCGATGTAAGCCGCCTCCCATCGTTGCAGGGTTTCATCCAGACTGAAGTGCGTGGTCTCACGCAACTGCCGGAGTGCCAGCGTGGTCAATTGCCCATCGTCGCGGGGCATCGTGGCTGGTGCGGCTTCGGCACCGTCGGTATCGAGTTCCGCCTCAAGGTCGGTGCCGCTGATCGGATGACCATCATGCTTGGCCATCAGCCGTATGACGATGTTGCGCAGTTCGCGCACGTTGCCGGGAAAGTGATAGCCGCCCCAGCGCGCCTCCGCCTCGGGCGTCAGGGAGAAGAGCCGGTCGTGGTTCGATTTGGCGTAGAGCTGCCGGAAGTGTTCGAGCAGCAGAAAGCGGTCGCTGCCCATCTCGCGCAGCGGCGGGACGATGATGGTGAACACCGACAGACGATGGTAGAGGTCGGCACGAAAGCGCCCTTCCCGTACCTCCTTCTTCAAGTCGCGGTTGGTGGCCGTCACGACGCGCGCCCGTGAAATGCGCTGCTGCGTCTCCCCGACCCGTTGATATTGGCCGTTCTCCAGCACGCGCAGAAGTTTTGGCTGTAGGTCGAGCGGCAATTCGCCGATCTCATCAAGAAACAGCGTGCCTTCACCAGCCTCCTCGAAATATCCGGCACGGCTTCCCGCTGCGCCGGTAAATGCACCCTTGGCCTGACCGAACAACGCCGGTTCGACCAGGCTGGGCGAGATGGCGGCGCAGTTAAGTGCCAGATAAGGGCGCGTAGCGCGGTCTGACAGGCGATGCAACGCTTCGGCAGCAAGCTCCTTGCCGCTACCGGATTCGCCTTCGATCAGGACCGGATAGGGCGAGTTTGCATACTGACGCAATTGCGCATGCAACCTTTCCATCGGCGGGCTTTGTCCCACCAGTTCGATTCCCGCGGCGGTGGGCCGTGTCTCGTAAGCCAGCAGGTTCCGCAGGGTCTGCCGCAGTTTCTCCGGGTCGGCCGGCTTGGCGACGAAATCGGCCGCACCCAGCGCCCGGGCGTGACGCGCATTGGCTTCGTCGTTCTGGCCGGAAAGGATGACGATCGCCATGGCCGGCGCCAGCGCCAGCAATTCGGTGACCAGGGCGAAGCCTTCATCGGGTCGGTGTGGCGTGGGCGGCAAGCCGAGGTCGACGAGTGCGATTTCCGGTGGCCGCGGCATCTGCCGGACCTTGGCCAGTGCCTCGAAGCGGTTGCTTGCCGGCACAATGGCGAAATCGCGACCAAGGAAATAGGCGAGGGTTTCGCCGATTAAGGGATCGTCGTCTACCAGCAGCAGGGATAACTGGTTCACGGCCTGGGACCGGGTCATGCGCAGCCTCGACAAACTGACGCCACCCTATCCCTCCTTCTCGCGGGCCGGTAGCTGGTCGATTGAATGAGTCATCCAGATATCATCGCATGCCACCGGGCGTTCGCGGCAATTTTGTTAGAATTGCCGCGCCTTCCCCTCCAAGAGCCGCATGTCCGCCGAATCCTCCCAAGAACCGCTTGTCGAACTGACGAACGTCAATTTCGCCTACGATCGCCGTCCCATTCTGACGGGAATCAACTTGAAGATTCCCCGAGGCAAGGTGGTGGCGATCATGGGCATTTCCGGCGGCGGCAAAACAACTACATTGCGGTTGATCGGCGGCCAGCGCAAGGCGACCTCCGGGCAAGTCAAGGTGGCGGGACAAGATGTCGCCAATCTGGATAGCGGCGGACTCTATCGTTTGCGGCGGCGCATGGGCATGTTGTTCCAGTTCGGCGCGTTGTTTACCGACATGTCGGTGTACGACAACGTCGCTTTCCAGATGCGGGAGCATACCGACCTGCCGGATGACATGATTCATGATCTCGTCATGATGAAGCTCGAGGCCGTGGGCCTGCGCGGCGCGGCGCGACTGATGCCGGCCGAGCTGTCGGGCGGAATGGCCCGTCGCGTGGCGCTGGCCAGGGCGATCGCTCTCGACCCAATGCTGATCATGTACGACGAGCCTTTCGCCGGCCTGGACCCGATCTCGCTGTCGATCATCGGCGACCTGATCCGGAGCCTCAACGATGCGCTCGGCGCCAGTTCGATCATCGTTACCCACGATGTCCAGGAGTCGATGAAGATCGTCGATTACATCTACTTCGTTTCCGAGGGAAAAATCGTCGCCGAGGGCACCGCCGACGACATTCGCAACTCGGATGCTCCTTACGTCCATCAATTCGTGTGGGGCGAGGCGGACGGCCCCGTTGCATTCCACTATCCTTCTTGCGCTTATGGCGACGAGATTCACGAGGTGGCAGGGCATGCGTGAGCGACTGTTTGCAGCCCTGCGCTGGCTCGGCAAGCGCGCGAACGACCGGATCTGGCGACTGGGCTTCGCCAGCCGGTTCTTCCTGATGACGTTGCTTTACTCCGGTACCGCCCTGCGGCGCTTCTTCCTGACGGTGCGCGAAATCTATTTCACCGGAGCCCTGTCGCTCATCATCATCCTGGTGTCCGGATTGTTCGTCGGCATGGTCCTTGGCCTTCAGGGCTATGACACGCTTCAGCGCTATGGCTCCTCGGAAGCCTTGGGTGTCCTGGTCGCATTGTCGCTGGTCCGCGAACTGGGGCCGGTCGTCGCGGCCCTGTTGTTCGCCAGCCGCGCCGGGTCGGCCATTACGGCGGAAATCGGCCTGATGAAGGCGACCGAGCAACTTTCGGCGATGGAAATGATGGCCGTCAACCCGATCGCGCGGGTGGTGGCGCCGCGCTTCTGGGCAGGCGTGGTCTCCATGCCGCTGCTCGCAGCGCTGTTCTCGGCCATGGGCGTGTTCGGCGGCTATCTGGTCGGCGTCCAGTTGATTGGCGTCGACGAAGGCTCGTTCTGGTCGCAGATGCAGGCATCGGTCGACTTCCGCGAAGACATCATGAACGGTGTCATCAAGAGCTTCGTGTTCGGTGTCATCGTCAGCTGGATCGCGGTCTTCGAGGGCTATGATGCAGAGCCCACCGCCGAGGGCGTTTCGGGCGCGACCACCCGTACCGTCGTCACATCTTCGCTGGCGATTCTCGCCGCCGATTTCATTCTTACCGCATTCATGTTCCGGGGTGTCTGATGAACCGATTGACGCTTGATCTCTGGGTTGGGTTTTTCGTGGCCATTGGCCTTGCCTCGTTGCTGTTTCTGGCGCTCAAAGTCGGGAATCTCAGCGCCTCCACCGGCGGTGAGACTTATCGCCTGGAGGCCAAGTTTGATAACATCGGCGGACTGAAGGTTCGCGCGCCCGTCAAGAGCGCCGGCGTGGTGGTCGGCCGGGTGTCGGAGATTCGTTTCGATTCGGACAACTACGTCGCGGTGGTTGCCATGCAGGTGGATGGCCGTTACAAGTTTCCGCGCGATACCTTCGCCACCATCCTGACCTCCGGATTGCTCGGCGAACAATACATCGGCTTCGAGGTGGGTGGCGATCCCGAGATGCTGAAGGCCGGAGATGTCATCAAGAAGACCCAGTCGGCCGTTGTTATCGAGAAGCTTATCAGCCAGTTCATGTTCAACAAGGCCGCGGAAACCGGCGATCAGCAGTAAATGAGGGGAATGGTTGTGGAAAGAGCTGCGGTCGTTCACGGGCGGCGGATATGGACCGTGATGCTGGCGGGGGCGATGGCCGGCCTGCTTGGCGGCTGCGCCACGGCGGGCGATGCGCACGATCCCATCGAGGGCTTCAATCGCGGCGTATTCGCCTTCAACGAAGGACTCGACAAGGCGGTGATCCAGCCGGCAGCGAAAGGCTACGAGGCGGTGCTGCCGACCGTGGTACGTACGGGCGTCAGCAACTTCTATGGCAACATCGCCGACCTGTTCATCGGGGTCAACAGCCTGCTACAGGGCAAGCCGGCCGATGCGGTAACCGATGCGGCACGCTTCATCTTCAACAGCACCTTCGGAATCGCGGGCATTTTCGATGTTGCCAGCGAGATGGGGCTGGAAAAGCACGAAGAGGACTTTGGCCAGACTTTCGGTCGCTGGGGCGCCGAGCCGGGGCCGTACCTGGTCTTGCCGGTATTCGGGCCACGGGATGTGCGTGATGCCGCCGGTCTGCTGCTGGATTTGTCCGCCGACCCCGCCGGCAATTTGGACCACATTCCCACCCGAAATACGCTGTCAGCCGTTCGTCTCATCAGCGAGCGCGCCACGCTGCTGCCGGCCGACAAGATCATCGAAGAAGCGGCGCTCGACAAGTATTCATATGTTCGCGATGCCTATCTGCAGCGCCGACGCTCCCTGGTGTTCGATGGCCGCCCACCAAGGGAACCCGACGCCGAATGAGCTGTCGACGAAGAACAACCAATAATCCAAAAAAAGGAATTCCAATGAAGCGCTTGTTTGCCATGCTGGCCGGCCTCCTTTTCGCGACTGTCGCGACAGCGCAGGAGATGGCCCCTGACGTCCTGGTCCGCACCGTGTCCAATGACGTGCTCGAGATCGTCCGCAAGGACAAGGACATCCAGGCAGGAAGCACCCGCAAGGCAGTCGAGTTGGCCGAGGTGAAGGTGCTGCCGCATTTCGACTTCGCGCACATGACAAGACTGGCAGTCGGCAAGGACTGGCGGAAGGCGACCCCCGAGCAGCAGAAGATCCTTGTCGATGAGTTCCGTACCCTGCTGGTCAGGACCTACTCGAAGGCGTTCATCGAGTATCGCAACCATGAGATCGAATTCAAGCCGCTCAAGATGCAGCCCGCCGATACCGACGTGCTGGTGCGTTCCGTTGTCAAGCAGCCGGGCGGCAAGCCGGTCCAGATCGACTACAACCTCGACAAGACCGACCGTGGCTGGAAGGTGTATGACATCTCCGTGGCCGGAGTCAGTCTGGTGACCAACTACCGAAGCTCGTTTGCACAGGAAGTCAGTGCGGGCGGCATCGAGGGCCTGATTGCTTCACTGCGCGCCAAGAACAAGGGCAGCGAGGCAGCGGTCGCGGCCAACAAGCAATGATTGAAGTCACGGGCGAACGCCTGAAAGTTACCGGGGCGATGGTTATCGCCTCTGCGGCCGAGCTCAGGGAAGCCGGCGAGGCGGCGCTGTTGAACGGAGCGTCGATCGTCGATCTGACCGACGTTGCGGAAGCTGACTCGTCGGCAGTCGCTGTTCTGCTTGCCTGGACTCGCATCGCCAACGAAAGGAAGCAGGCGCTTGCCATCGTCGGCGTTCCCCAGGGCGTGCATTCCCTCGCAGTGCTTTACGGTGTGGCCGAGTTGTTGCCGCTGGCCTGATTCGCTCTGGAAAGCCGCAATTGGACAAACTATTGATTGAAGGCGGGCTGCCGTTGCGTGGCGAGGCGACCGTCTCCGGCGCCAAGAATGCCGCGTTGCCGATGCTGACCGCCGCATTGCTGACTGCGGAGCCTGTCACCTTCACCAACGTTCCGGAACTGAACGACATCGGTACCATGCTGCGTTTGCTGGCGCAAATGGGGGTGAAGGTCGAGCGCCAGGGAGGTACGGTCACTCTCGATGCCTCGGGGCTGGATCAGCCCGTCGCGCCGTACGAGATGGTCAAGACCATGCGCGCGTCGATTCTGGTATTGGGGCCGCTGGTGGCGCGCATGGGCGAGGCCAGGGTGTCGCTGCCGGGCGGGTGCGCCATCGGTGCGCGGCCGGTGGACCAGCACATCAAGGGCCTTTCGGCCATGGGTGCGCAGATATCGGTCGAGCAGGGCTATGTCCATGCGAAATGCTCGCGCCTGAGCGGCGCCCGATTGTTTACCGACATGGTCACCGTCACCGGGACGGAGAACCTGATGATGGCAGGATGCCTCGCCGCCGGCGATACCGTGATCGAGAACGCCGCGCGCGAGCCGGAGGTGGTGGATCTCGCCAACTGCCTGGTCGCCATGGGCGCGCAGATATCGGGTGCCGGCACCGACGTCATTCGCATTCGCGGCGTCGAGCGTTTGCATGGGGCCACGCATCGCATCATGCCGGACCGCATCGAGACGGGTACCTACCTTTGCGCGGCTGCGGCCACGGGTGGCGACATCCGCCTCACCGGCACGTCTGCCTCCTACCTCGATGTCGTGATCGACAAGCTCATGGACGCCGGCTGCGACATTGCCACCGAGCGCGATGCCATCCGGCTCAAGGCGCCCGGACGCCTGACGGCGGTTTCGATTCGTACCGCACCGTATCCGGCTTTCCCGACCGACATGCAGGCGCAGTTCATGGCCATCAACGCAGTCGCCGACGGCACGGCCATCATCCGCGAGACGATTTTCGAGAACCGCTTCATGCATGCCGTGGAGCTGATCCGGCTTGGCGCGGACATCCGGATCGACGGCAATACCGCGGTCGTGCAGGGTGTCGCCAAGCTCGATGGCGCCACGGTCATGGCGACCGACCTGCGCGCGTCGGCCGGCCTGGTCATCGCGGGACTGGCGGCGCAGGGCCAGACGCTGGTGGACCGCATATATCATCTCGACCGCGGCTACGAAGGCCTTGAGCGCAAACTGATCGCGCTGGGGGCGCGCGTTCGGCGGGTCAAATAACTCTGCCATGAACGCCATCACTATCGCCCTCTCGAAGGGCCGCATTTTCGAGGAAACCCTGCCGCTGCTTGCCGCTGCTGGCGTCGTGCCGAGCGAGAACCCCGAGCAGTCGCGCAAGCTCATCATCGGCACCAATCGTCCCGACGTGCGTGTCGTGATCGTGCGTGCCTCCGACGTGCCGACATACGTGCAGTACGGTGCCGCCGACCTCGGCATCGCCGGAAAGGACGTCCTGCTCGAACACGGTGGTACCGGCCTCTACCAGCCGCTGGATCTCAAGATCGCCAAGTGCCGGCTCTGTGTCGCCGCGCCTGTGGGGTTCGACTACGCGGCAGCAGTGCGGCGCGGCGCACGCCTGCGCATCGCCACCAAGTACATCCAGACAGCGCGCGAGCATTTCGCCGCGAAGGGCGTCCATGTAGATCTGATCAAGCTCTACGGCTCGATGGAGCTGGCGCCGCTTGCTGGACTGGCCGACGCCATCGTCGACCTCGTTTCCAGCGGTGGCACGCTCAAGGCGAACAACCTGGTCGAAGTCGAAGAGATCATGCAAATCTCGTCGCGTCTCGTCGTCAATCAGGCCAGCTTGAAGATCAAGCACGACCTGCTGCAACCCGTGATCGACAGCTTCGCCGGAGCCGTGCAATGACGATTCGACGTCTCTCCAGCCGCGAGCCGGAATTCCTGTCTACGCTCGACGCGCTGCTGCATTTCGACAGCGGTACCGACGAGGCGATCGAACGTACCGTCGCCGAAGTGCTGGCCAACGTGCGCACGCTTGGCGATGCCGCGGTGCTCGACTACACGCGCCGTTTCGACCGCCTTGGGGTCGCGAAGATGGCCGATCTCGAACTTGGCAAGGCTCTGCTCAAGGCTGCCTTCGAGGGCCTGCCAGCGGTGCAAAGTCAGGCGCTGCGGGACGCCGCCGCGCGCATCCGCAGCTACCATGAGCGCCAGAAGGCCGAGTCGTGGGAATACACGGAAGCCGACGGTACGCGGCTGGGCCAGAAGGTGACGCCGCTCGACCGCGTCGGCCTCTACGTGCCCGGCGGCAAGGCCGCTTACCCGAGTTCGGTGCTGATGAATGCCATTCCCGCCAAGGTGGCGGGCGTGAGGGAACTGATCATGGTGGTGCCGACGCCCGGCGGCCAGAAGAACGAACTGGTGCTCGCGGCGGCGCATCTGGCGGGCGTCGATCGCGTCTTCACCATCGGTGGGGCGCAGGCGGTAGGTGCGCTGGCCTATGGCACGCAGACCATTCCGCAGGTCGACAAGATCGTCGGGCCGGGCAATGCCTACGTCGCCAGCGCCAAGCGCCGTGTCTTCGGCACCGTCGGCATCGACATGGTGGCCGGGCCGTCGGAAGTCCTGATCATCTCGGATGGTTCGGGCGATCCCGACTGGGTCGCCACTGACCTGTTCGCCCAGGCCGAGCACGATGAACTCGCGCAGTCGATCCTGCTCTGTCCCGATGCAGCCTTTCTCGACCGTGTTGCCGCCAGCATCGAGAAGCTGCTGCCAACCATGCCGCGCAAGGACGTCATTGCCGCATCACTCCGGGGCCGCGGCGCGCTGATCCTGGTGAGCAACCTCGACGAGGCGTGCGTCATCGCCAACCGCATTGCGCCGGAACACCTCGAACTGTCGGTGAGGGAACCGCGGACTCTGGTCGACAAGATTCGCCACGCCGGTGCGATCTTCATGGGCCACTACACCTCGGAATCGCTCGGCGACTACTGTGCCGGTCCGAACCACGTGCTGCCGACTTCGCGCAGCGCACGCTTCTCCAGCCCGCTCGGTGTTTACGACTTCCAGAAACGCAGCAGCCTGATCGAGGTGTCCGCCGCCGGTGCGCAGTCGCTCGGCCCGATCGCCTCTACCCTCGCGCATGGGGAAGGACTGACTGCTCATGCCCGCGCAGCGGAGCTGCGTCTCAAGCGCTGAGAATTTCCCGTAGCGCGGATACCAGCGCCGCGCACTGCTCATCGGTGCCGACGGTGATGCGCATGAACTGTTCGATGCGCGGCAGCTTGAAGTGCCGAACGATGATGCTGCGTTCCCGTAGTTGCTGCGCCAGCTTGCCCGCGTCGTGTTGCCGGTGGCGGACGAACACGAAGTTTGCGCTGGACGGCAACACCTCAAATCCCAATGCCGCCAGTTGGTCGGACAGCGTGCTGCGCGTTTTGACGACGGCGTGGCGATTGCGCTCGAACCACTCGTGGTCTTCGATCGCGGCGCAGGCACCGGCCAGTGCCAGGCGGTCGAGCGGATAGGAGTTGAAGCTGTCCTTGACTCGGGTCAGCGCTTCGACCAGCCTCGCGTCGCCGACCGCGAAGCCGACCCGCAGGCCGGCCAGGGAGCGCGACTTCGAGAGGGTTTGCACCACCAGCAGATTCGGGTGGCTGTTGACCAACGCGACTGCCGATTCGGCACCGAAATCGACGTAGGCTTCGTCGACCACCACGACGGAATCCGGGTTGCCGGAGACGATGCGCTGGATGCCGGCCAGTGGCAATGCGCGGCCGGTCGGCGCGTTGGGATTCGGGAAGATGATGCCGCCGTTGGCGCGGAAGTAGTCGTCCGGCCGGATTTCGAAGCTGTCGGTTAGCGGTACGGTCTCATGGGCGACGCCGTAGAGGCCGCAATAGACCGGATAGAAGCTGTAGGTGATATCCGGAAACAGGATCGGCCGCTCGTGCTTGAGCAGCGCCAGGAAGATGTGGGCCAGAACCTCATCGGAGCCGTTGCCGACGAATACCTGCGCGGGCTTGATCTCGCCGAAGTTGGCCGCGATGGCGGCCTTCAGGCGGGAGCCCTCCGGATCCGGATAGAGCCGCAAGTCATCGCTCGCCTCGCGACGGATGGCGGCGAGCGCCTTCGGCGAGGGGCCGTACGGATTCTCGTTGGTGTTGAGTTTGACGAGGTCAGGCAGCTTCGGTTGCTCGCCCGGCACGTAGGGCGTCAGGGACTTTGCGATTTCGCTCCAGTAGCGGCTCATCGGGATCACGAGAGGGTGTTGACGCGGTACGAGATGGTATCATGGCCGCTGTTTTCGTCCGTCGAAGCCGACCATCACATGCGCAGCGCCGAAGTCCAACGCAACACGCTCGAAACCAGGATCCGGGTCAAACTCGACCTCGATGGCAGCGGCAAGTCCAGGCTCGCCACGGGCATTGGCTTTTTCGACCACATGCTCGACCAGATCGCCCGCCACGGCATGATCGATCTGGAAGTGGAAGCCCAGGGCGACCTGCACATCGACGCGCACCACACGGTCGAGGATGTCGGCATCACCATCGGCCAGGCCTTGGCCCGGGCCATCGGCGACAAGCGGGGCGTGCGCCGCTACGGGCACGCCTACGTGCCGCTCGACGAAGCGCTGTCGCGCGTCGTCGTCGATCTGTCGGGCCGTCCCGGGCTGGTGTTCGAGGTTCCGTTCGTGCGCGGCACCGTCGGCGAATTCGATGTCGACCTGGTGCGCGAATTCTTCCAGGGCGTGGTCAATCACGCGGCGATGACGGTGCATATCGATGCGCTGCGCGGCGACAACGCCCACCATCAGGCGGAAACGGTCTTCAAGGCCTTTGGCCGCGCGCTGCGCATGGCCGTCGAGGCCGATCCGCGCGCCAGCGGCATTCCATCGACCAAGGGCAGCCTCTGATCCCATCATGAGTGTCGTCGCTGTCGTCGACTACGGCATGGGCAATCTGCGCTCGGTGTCCAAGGCCATCGAGCACGTGGCCCTTGGCGATCGCGTCGTGGTGACCTCCGATCCCGCCGAGGTTGCCAGCGCCGATCGCGTCGTCGTGCCCGGTCAGGGCGCCATGCCGGACTGCATGGCGCAATTGGCCGCATGCGGCCTGCGCCAGGCGGTAGTGGACGCCGCGGCGGCCAAGCCCTTTCTCGGCATCTGCATCGGCCTGCAGATGCTGTTCGAGCACAGCGAGGAAGGCGACATCGCCGGCCTTGGCATCCTGCCCGGCCAGGTGCGCCGTTTCCCGGCTGCCGAAACCGTCGCCAAGGGCCTGAAGGTGCCGCACATGGGCTGGAACGAAGTGGCCCAGGCCGAGTCGCATCCGCTGTGGCAAGGCATTCCCGACGGCGCCCGCTTCTATTTTGTGCACAGCTATTACGTCGAGCCGGCCGAGCCGTCGATCATTGCGGGCTCGACGATCTACGGTATCCCCTTTACCAGCGCCGTGGCCCGCGATAACATCTTCGCGGTCCAGTTCCACCCGGAGAAGAGCGCCCAGGCGGGCCTGCAACTCCTCGGCAACTTCATGCGCTGGCAGCCCTGATTCGATAACCCTCGGCGTGTCACCACCACTGACTTTCACTCCACGACTATGCTGCTGATTCCCGCGATCGACCTGAAGGACGGGCATTGCGTGCGCCTGAAGCAGGGCGCCATGGACGATGCCACGGTGTTTTCCGAACATCCCGCCGCCATGGCGCGGCACTGGATCGACCAAGGCGCGCGCCGCCTGCACCTGGTCGACCTCAACGGCGCCTTTGCCGGCAAGCCGAAGAACGAGGCCGCCATCAAGGCGATCCTCGAAGAAGTCGGCGACGAGATTCCCGTCCAGCTTGGCGGCGGCATCCGCGATCTCGACACTATCGAGCGCTGCCTCGACGACGGCATCAGCTACGTCATCATCGGCACCGCAGCGGTGAAGAACCCAGGCTTCCTGCACGATGCCTGCACGGCATTCCCCGGCCACATCATCGTCGGCCTCGATGCCAAGGACGGCAAGGTGGCGGTGGACGGCTGGTCGAAGATGACCGGTCACGACGTCATCGACCTGGCCAGGAAGTTCGAGGACTACGGCGTCGAGGCGATCGTCTACACCGATATCGGTCGCGACGGCATGATGAGCGGCGTGAATGTCGAGGCGACCGTCAAGCTGGCGCAGGCCTTGCGCATTCCCGTCATCGCCTCGGGCGGCATCGCCAGCATCAAGGACGTCAAGGAGCTGTGCGCGGTGCAGGGCGAAGGCATCATGGGCGCCATCACCGGCCGCGCCATCTACGAAGGCAAGCTGGAGTTCCGGAAGGCCCAGGCAGAGGCCGACAAGCTGAGCGCCAAGTAAGCGTCGGCCGAATCCCCATGCTCGCCAAACGCATCATTCCCTGCCTGGACGTGAACGCCGGGCGCGTCGTCAAGGGCGTCAATTTCGTCAGCCTGCGCGACGCCGGCGATCCGGTCGAGGTGGCGCGCCGCTACGACGAGCAGGGTGCCGACGAGATCACCTTCCTCGACATCACGGCCAGTTCCGACAACCGCGACATCATCCTGCACATCGTCGAGGCCTGTGCCGAGCAGGTGTTCATACCGCTCACCGTCGGCGGCGGCGTGCGCGCGGTCGAGGACGTGCGCCGCCTGCTCAACGCAGGCGCCGACAAGGTCACCATGAACACCGCGGCGGTGAACAATCCGCAACTGGTGGCCGAGGCCTCGGCCAAGGTCGGCTCGCAGTGCATCGTCGTCGCCATCGACGCCAAGCAGACCAGCCCGGGCAAGTGGGAAGTCTTCACCCACGGTGGGCGCAAGAACGTCGGCCTGGATGCCATCGAGTGGGCGAGGGAAGTGACCCGGCTCGGCGCCGGCGAGATCCTGCTCACCAGCATGGATCGCGACGGCACCAAGAACGGCTTCGATCTCGAACTGACGCGGCGCGTTTCGGAAGCGGTCGCGGTGCCCGTGATCGCCAGCGGCGGGGTCGGCAATCTGCAGCACCTGGCCGACGGCGTCCAGCAGGGCAAGGCCGACGCGGTGCTGGCGGCCAGCATCTTCCATTACGGTGAATACACGGTGCGCCAGGCCAAGGAATACATGCGCAGCCGCGGAATCGAGGTGAGACTTTGACTTGCAAGTGGCTCAATGAAATCAAATGGGACGATCATGGCCTGGTGCCCGTGATCGCCCAGGACGCGGCCAGCGGCGAGGTGCTGATGTTCGCCTGGGCGAACCGCGAGGCGCTGGAGAAGACCGCCAGTATCGGCCAGGCGGTCTACTGGTCGCGGTCGCGCCGCAAACTCTGGCACAAGGGCGAGGAGTCCGGGCATTTCCAGAAGGTGGTGGAAATCCGTACCGATTGCGACAACGACGTGGTGCTGTTGAAGATCGAGCAGGTGGGCGGCATCGCCTGCCACACCGGCCGCAAGAGCTGCTTTTTCCAGCGCCTCGACGATGGCTGCTGGGTACCGGCCGACCCGGTATTGAAGGACCCCAAGGAGATCTACAAATGATCGACCTCGAAGTCATCCATCGCGTCCAGGAGACACTGGTGGAACGCAAGGGCGCGGCGCCCGAATCGTCCTACGTGGCGAGCCTGTACGCCAAGGGTACCGACGCCATCTGCAAGAAGGTCGCCGAGGAAGCGGCGGAAACGATCATGGCGGCCAAGGACGGCGATCGCCTGCACCTGGTGCGCGAGGTCTGCGACCTGTGGTTCCACAGCATGGTGCTGCTCACCCAGTTCGACATCGGTGTGGACGACATCATGGTCGAGTTCCGTCGCCGCGAAGGCATCTCCGGGATCGACGAGAAGAAGTCGAGGACGCCGCAATGAGTGCGGATTGCATCTTCTGCCGCATTGCCCGCGGCGAGATTCCATCGAAGAAGGTATATGAGGACGACGACATCTTCGCCTTCCATGACATCCATCCGCAGGCCCCGGTTCACTTCATGGTGATCCCGAAGCAGCACATTGCGTCGCTCAACGAAGCCGACATGAGCCACCAGGCGGTGCTGGGCAAGCTGATGGCCAAGTCGGGCGAACTGGCTCGTTCGCAAGGCCTCACAGACGGCTTCCGCACCATCATCAACACAGGCAGGATCGGCCGGCAGGAGGTGTATCATTTGCACGTACACATCGTCGGCGGTCCCGAGCCTCTCGGCTCCATGCTGCCGAAAAATTAGGAGACAGACATGGGTTCGTTCAGCATCTGGCACTGGTTGATCGTCCTGGTGATCGTCATGCTGATTTTTGGCACCAAGAAGCTGCGCAACGTCGGGTCTGACCTCGGCGGCGCCGTCAAGGGTTTCAAGGACGGCATGAAGGAAGGCACGGCCGACAAGCCGGCCGACCCGGCCCAGCAGGTTGGCCACACCATCGAAGGTGAGGCGAAGAAGGACAAGGTCTGAGGTCGGGACCGGCTTTCTTCACAACGAGCGGGTGACTCCCGCTCGTTTCGTTAGGGCTCCTGCATATGTTCGACGTCGGCTTTTCAGAACTGATGGTCATCGCCGTAGTGGCGCTGATCGTCATCGGCCCGGAGCGGCTGCCGCGGGTGGCGCGTACGGCCGGCCACCTGCTCGGCCGTCTTCAGCGTTACGTTGGCGACGTCAAGGCCGACATCAACCGCGAGATGCAGTTGGACGACCTGAAGAAGCTCCAGCAGCAGGTGGCCGACCAGGCGAAGAGCATGGAGCAGTCGGTCAGCCAGCAGCTGACCTCGGTCGAAACGTCGCTGAATGAATCCATCGCCGAAGGCATTGCCGAGAAGTCGGAAGCACCCGCCGCCGAACCAGCCGGCGTACCGCCACCGCTGACTTTGGACAACGCCGACAAGCCAAAGGCCTGAAATGTCCGACCTTCAGGAAACCTTCATTTCCCACCTCATCGAGTTGCGCAACCGGCTGATGTGGGCGCTGGGAGCGGTTCTGGTGGCGTTCATCGTCCTGGTACCGTGGGCAGCCGATGTCTACGACCTGCTGGCCAAGCCGATGATTGCCACCCTGCCGCCAGGCACCAAGATGATCGCCACGGGCGTCATCACGCCGTTCATGGTGCCGCTCAAGGTGACCTTGCTGGCCGCCTTCATGCTGGCGCTGCCCTTCGTCCTCTACCAGGCCTGGGCTTTCATTGCGCCGGGCCTTTACGAGCACGAGAGACGCTTCGGACTGCCGCTCGTCATGGGCAGCACCGTCTTGTTCCTGGCCGGCATCGCCTTCTGCTATTTCTTCGTCTTCAATACCGTCTTCAAGTTCATCGCCGAGTTCGCGCCGCAGAGCATCACGCCCGCGCCGGACATCGAGCAGTACCTGGCTTTCGTGATGACCATGTTCCTCGCTTTCGGCGTTACCTTCGAGGTGCCGGTAGCGGTGATCCTGCTGGTTCGCTTCGGTGTGGTCACTATAGAGAAGCTGAGGGACGCACGGCCCTACGTGATCGTCGGCGCCTTCGTCATCGCCGCCGTGGTGACGCCGCCCGATGTGCTGTCCCAGCTCCTGCTGGCGGTGCCGATGTGCCTGCTCTACGAAATGGGCCTGTTCATCGCCCGCTTCGTGGGCAAGCGGGCCGCGCCCATGCCGGGCGAAAGCGACTACAAGCCGCCGACCGATGCCGAGATGGAACGGGAACTGGACAAGGCCGACGGCGGCAAGGCCGGGGCCGGCGAACCCTGATCAGTCGCGCGGCGGCTTCGGCCGCTTGCCGATGATTGCCTGAACCTCGACTTCCTTGCCATCGCGGCGCAGGCCGATGCGCCCGCTGCGGCCCGGTTCCAGGCCGGCGATCAGTTCGAGCATGTTCTCGGCGTCCTTGACCTTCTTGCCGTCGATGGCCAGCAGCACGTCGCCGGGCCGGATGCCGGCTTTGTCGGCGGGGCTGCCGCGCATCACGCCGGCGATCAGCGCCCCCGCGGTGGAGGGCATGCGGAAGGACTCGGCCAGTTCGGGCGTGATCTCCTGGACTTCGACGCCGATCCAGCCGCGTGTGACGCTGCCGGTCTTGATGATCTGCTCCATGACGTTGCGCGCCAGCGAAACCGGGATGGCGAAGCCGATGCCCATGGAGCCGCCATTCTGCGAATAGATGGCGGTATTTATGCCGATCAGGCTGCCGTTGGTGTCGACCAGCGCGCCGCCCGAATTGCCCGGATTCACCGCCGCGTCGGTCTGGATGAAGTTCTCGAAAGTATTGATGCCGAGGTGGCTGCGGCCGAGTGCCGAGACGATGCCGGATGTCACCGTCTGGCCGACGCCGAAGGGGTTGCCGATTGCCAGCACGACGTCTCCGACGCGCAGCGACTCACCCTCGGTCGAGGCGAAGGCGATGGCGGGCAGGCGCGCCTCGGGCGGCACGCGCAGCACGGCCAGATCGGATTCCGGATCGGTGCCGACCACCTTGGCCTTGAACTTGCGGCCGTCGTTGCTGGCGACTTCGATTTCGTCGGCGGCTTCGACCACGTGGTAGTTGGTCAGGATGAAGCCTTCCGTCGAGACGACCACGCCGCTGCCGAGCCCGGAGCGACGTTGCGTTGCCTCGCGGTCGCCGAAGAAGTGATACCAGAACGGATCGTTGGCCAGCGGGTGGCGCGAGGCGCGGATCTCCTGGGTGGTGAAAATATGTACCACAGAAGGAACGGCGCGCCTGGCGGCTTCGGCAAAGGAGCTGACGCGCCGGCTGTCGGCCGTTGGAGTCGATTCCTTGACCGCAACGACATCGACCGCACCGGTAACCGATTCGGCGCGCCAGGCGAGCCATTCCGGCTTCAGCGTCTGCACGACGAAGAGCGCCGCCACCGCAATCGTGACGGCCTGGGCGAAAATGAGCCAGATGCGTTTCATGGGCGGTCTAAACTATTGCCTTCGATCAGGAGCATGACGATGCATCGCGACGAGTTGCGTGCCTATCTCGACGGTCTTCTGGAAGCGGCGCGCTTCCGGGATTATTGCCCAAACGGCCTGCAAGTGGAAGGACGCGCCGAGGTGCGCCGCGTCGTCTGCGGCGTCACCGCCAGCCAGGCACTGCTCGACGAGGCGGTACGCCGCAACGCGGATGCCGTCCTGGTCCACCACGGATGGTTCTGGAAGAGCGAGGACAGCCGCATCACCGGGATTCGCCGCAAGCGGATGGCGACGCTGATCGGCAACGACCTGAACCTGTTTGCCTATCATCTCCCGCTCGATGCCCATCCGGATCTCGGCAACAATGCCGAGCTGGCGCGCCGGGCAGGCTGGCGCATCGAAGGGCGCTTCGCCGACCAGGAGATCGGTTTCATCGGTGCGCCGTCCGTGCCGGCCACGGCGGCGGCGATCGCGGCGTCGCTGGAAACGCTGCTGGAGCGCGCGGTGATGGTGGTCGGCCCCGTCGACCGGCCCGTGCAACGGCTGGCCTGGTGCAGCGGTGGGGCCCAAAACATGTTCGACGAAGCCATCGCCGCCGGTGCCGACTGTTTCGTCAGCGGCGAGATATCGGAGCAGACCGTCCATCTGGCCCGGGAATCGGGCGTTCCCTATATCGCGGCCGGCCACCACGCCACCGAACGCTTCGGTGTGATGGCGCTGGGTGCGCACCTGCAAGAGAAATTCGGCCTTGATTGCCGGTTCGTCGACATCGACAACCCGGTTTGATCAGTCGCGCAGCATGTCCAGCAACAGCAGGATTTCCTCGACCACCGGCTGCGGGAAGCCGCCACGGGTGCCGCCGCGGTTGTCTTCGAGCAGGCGCTGCAGGTACTGGACGCAGGAGCGACGCGGCCACAGTTCCTGTAGCCGGCTGCAGATGTGCGGGTAGTTCGCCAGGCTGGGCGCAACTTTCGCCGCCTGGCTGCTCTGCCATGGCGGCGGCGCGATGTTGAAGTGGTGCTGGAGTTCATGGGCGGCCTTCTCGAACTCCTCCCGCTGGCCGAAGCGGCGGTACACCTCCAGCAGCTTCAGCCAGTGGAACAGTGCCTGGCGCGGATGCTGGCGGATGTGGCCTTCGAGGGTCTGGGCGGCGCCGCCCGCCAGCCCCATCGAGACCATGACGTCGGCCAGTTCGAGCGAGAGATCGGCGTCGGTGATGGCATCGTCGACAGCGGGCGGCATGCTGGCGGGCCATGCTTCCTCATCGACGGGCGACGTCGGCAGATGCTCCGCGACCGCGGGTGGCTTCCTCGGCCTTCTGCCCGGTCGCGTCACCGGAGGTTCCATGACCGTAGGCGGAGGCTCCTCGGTGATCGCTGGCGTTTCGGTTGCCACCAATATCGTTTCCGCCGCCCCGGGGCTGTTGTCGTCGCCTCGCCGTCGCAGCATCAGACCCAGCAGCAGTGCAGCGCCGGCTATGGCCGCCATTGCCAGCCACGGCCATTCGCCTTCGGCATTGCCTTCGGTTCCGGCAATAGCCGGACAGGTGGGCGCCTCCGTTGGCCGACACGGCTCGGCCGGCATGGCGTCGACCAATCGGTGCAACTCGCCGATGGTTTTGCCCATCCGCGCCATGCGCGCCATCATGTCGGCCAGGATTTCGTTCTCGGCCATGCGCGACTGCCCCGAGCGATGCTCTGCACGCAACAGCGATCGCTCGAGTTCGCTGGCGGCCGGCGCGGCACTCAGTGCCCGGCTGCTGCGCAACCCGGACTCGGCCATGGGCGCAGCCGTCGCCGTGGCGGCGCTCAGCGCGACCAGCGTGGCGAACACGCCGAGTATCGATGGCGTGGGACGACGAGTGAGTTGCATGCAATGTCCGCGGACAAGCCTGTGGAGGGTTCCGTTATGCCGAGTATGCCGGCCACGCGGGACGGCTGACGGCTCAATAACGCCCCGGAATCGGGGCTAGTTCCCCGCCGGAGCGGGCTCCCAAGCCCCTATTTGAGCCGATCCCGGAAATATTGGCGCAATTTCGCCGCCTTCGGGGCGACCACGGCCATGCAGTAGGGCTGGCGCGGATTTCTGGCGAGGTAGTCCTGGTGATGCTCCTCGGCCGGCCAGAAGCGCGGCGCGGGGAGGACTTCCGTCACGATCGGGTCGAGCCAGGTTCCCTCGGCCGCGAGTTCCGCGATCAGTTCCCTGGCGATCCGGTCCTGCTCCGGCGAATGGGTGTAGATCACCGAGCGGTATTGCGTACCGACGTCGTTGCCCTGCCGATCCTTGGTCGTCGGGTCGTGGATGGCGAAGAAGGCGGTGAGCAGGCTGCGGTAGTCGATCGTCGCCGGATCGAAGCTCACCTGCACGACTTCGGCGTGGCCGGTCGTGCCCGAGCAGACGCGACTGTAGTCCGGGTCGGCGACGTGGCCGCCCGCGTAGCCGGAGATCACCGACTCGATGCCCTTCAGTTGGCGCAGCGCCGCTTCCAGGCACCAGAAGCAGCCGCCGCCGAGGATCGCAGTTTCCATCCGCCCAGCTTAGACCGGCAGCGGCGGCTCGTCCATCAGTGCGATCTGCTCGCGCAGTTCGAGGATGCGGTCCTGCCAGTAGCGTTGCGTGTTGAACCAGGGAAACGCGGCGGGGAATGCCGGGTCGTCCCAGCGACGGGCGATCCAGG
>JAEHDA010000111.1 GCA_016880655.1 Rhodocyclaceae bacterium | reverse complement strand
GGCGCCTCGCCGGAGCGCCTGCTGACCTATCGCAACGGCCGCGCCGAAGTCGACGCGCTGGCCGGAACCGCCTGGATCGCGCATGCCGGCGACGATGCGCCCTCGCCCTCGCTCGCCGACGACAAGAACCGGCGCGAGCACGACCTGGTCGCCGCCTCGGTGCGCGAAGCCCTTTCACCGCTGTGCGACGCGCTCGCCGTGCCCGATCAGCCGGAAATCATGCGCCTGCACGACCTCTCCCACCTGCGCCGGCGCATCGTCGGCCATGTCCGGCCCGGAGTCGGCGCCTTCGACCTGATCGCCCGCCTGCATCCGACCCCCGCCGTCGGCGGCACGCCGACCGCCGCCGCGCTCGACTGGCTGGCCGCGCACGGCGACCGGCGCGGCGCCTGGTACACCGGCGGCATCGGCTGGCTCGACGCGGCGGGTGACGCCGACTTCGCCGTCGCCCTGCGCTGCGGCCTGCTGGCCGGCCGGGACGTCACGCTCCATGCCGGAGCCGGCTTTGTCGCCGGCTCCGACCCGCGCCAGGAACTGGCGGAAACCGAGGCCAAGCTCTCGCCCATGCTCGCCGCCCTGCGCGCCGCGCCTGCCGCCCGCGAAGAAGGCACCGGCACATGACGACCGGTGAGTTGAACCTGGCCCATGCCGACGCCCTGGTTGCTGGCCTGGCCGCCGCCGGGCTGCGCCACGCCGTCATCGCGCCCGGCGCCCGTTCCGCGCCGCTGGCGACCGCCTTGCTGCGCCGGCCGGAGATTCGCTGCGAGGTGGTCACCGACGAGCGCGTCGCCGGCTACTTCGCGCTCGGCCTGGCCAGGGCCGCCGGATCGCCGGCCGCCGTGCTGTGCACCTCGGGCACGGCCGCCGCCAACCTGCTGCCCGCCGTCATGGAGGCCAATCTGGCCGCCGTGCCGTTGCTGGTCCTCACCGCCGACCGGCCTGCCGAGGCCCACGGCTGGGGCGCCAATCAGACGGCCGACCAGACCCGGCTCTACGGCAGCCAGGTGCGCGCCTTCCACGCCCTGCCGGTGCCGGACGCCAGCGTGAGCACGGGCTTCCTGCACACGATGGCGGCGCGACTGATCGAGGATTGCCGCGCCTCGCTGCCGGGCCCGGTGCACGCCAACCTGCCCTGCCGCGAGCCGCTGCTGCCGGAAACGATTCCGCCCGCGCCGCCGCTGCCCGCGCCGATCCGCGTCGTCCAGCCCACGCCTGCGTTCACCGAAGCGGAAGCGCTGGCGCAATGCCTGTCGGGACGTCCGGGCGCCATCCTCTGCGGCGAGCTGCCTGCCACACCAGGCTTTGCAGCGACCATCGCGCTGCTCGCGGAAAAGCTCGGCGTCCCCATCCTCGCCGAGCCGCTCTCGAACCTGCGCCACGGCGCGCACGACCGCACCCGCATCCTGGCCCACCAGTCGCGCGTCCTGCGCCAGCCTGCCGCGCTCAAGCCGGAATGGCTGCTGCGCATCGGCGCCTTTCCGGTCTCTCGCGTGCTCGAACGCTGGCTGGCCGGGCTCGACGGCTGCGAGCAGATCCTGGTCGCGCCGCCTGGCCGCTGGCCCGATCCGCTCTGGCGCAGCACCACGGTCGTCCGCGCGACGCCCATGGCCGTCGTCGAGGCGCTGCTGGCGCAGCGGCTCTCCGCCGCACCGTCCGCGTGGCTCGATGCCTGGCGACAGGCCGAGGACGGTGGCGCGCGCGCGGGCGGCGAATTCTTCGAGGGCACGGTGGCGCGCGCGCTGATCGAGGCGCTGCCCGCGGGCGGCCACTGTTTCGTCGGCAACTCGCTGGCCATCCGCGCCATGGATGCCTTCGGCGGCACCTCGGCGAAAACGCTCACTTTGCACGGCAATCGCGGCGCCTCCGGCATCGACGGCAACATCGCCACGGCGGCCGGCATCGCCGCCGCGTCCGGTGCGCCGACCGCCGTGCTGATCGGCGACCAGGCGGCGCTGCACGATTGCGGCGGCTTCAGGGCGCTTGCCGGCCGCAACGTCGTGGCCGTGGTCATGGACAACGGCGGCGGCGGCATCTTCGAACACCTGCCGCTGGCGCGGGCGCTGCCGGAGGCGCTGCTCGCGCGCGGCTGGCTGGCGCCGCCGCAAGTCGACTTCCGCGCCCTCGCCGCGGCCTTCGGCCTGGGCTTCGCCGAAGTCTCCACCCGCGACGAACTACCCGGCGCGCTGGCCACGGCCTTTACCGCCGGCGGCCCGCGCGTGCTGCGGGTGCGGATCGACCGCGCGGCAAGCCGGAGCGGTTTCGGTCGTCCATGAACCCGCAGCGCGCCATCCGGACCATCTTCGTCGTCGGCGGCTGCCTTCTGGCACTGCCGGCCTCGGCGGAACAGGCGCTCCAGCCGCTGATCGATGCCACGCCGACCGCCGGCCTCCTGCGCCTGCCCCCCGGCGAATACCGCGGGCCGGCCCTCATCGACCGGCCGATGCGGATCGAAGGCGGCGGGCGGGCGATCGTGCGCGGCAATGGCAAGGCCACCGTGCTGGTGGTGCGCACCGGTTCCGCCACGGTGCGCGGCCTGTCGATCGCCGGCAGCGGCGAATCGCACGACAGCATCGATGCCGGCGTGCAGGTGGAAGGCGACGACAACCGCATCGAGGACAACACGATCGACGATGTGCTGTTCGGCATTCATCTCAAGCAGGGCAATCGCAACCGCATCGCCGGCAACCGCGTGACCGGCAAGGACCTGCCGCTGGGCATGCGCGGCGACGGCCTGCGGCTGTGGAACAGCCGCCGCAACGTCATCGAGAACAACCGCTTCCGGCGCGTGCGCGACCTGACGTTCGCCAACTCCCCGGACAACAGCATCCTCGGCAACACGCTGCGCGACGGCCGCTACGGCATGCAGTTCGTGTTCTCGCCGAACTCGCTGGTCGAGGCCAACGACCTCGCCTACACCGGCACCGGCATCGTCGTCCTCTACTCCCCGGGCCTCACCGTCCGCGGCAACCGCATTGCCCACGCGCTCGACGGCGGCGGCGCCGGGATGACCTTCAAGGAGAGCGGCGATGCCGTGGTGGAGAACAACGAGGTCATCCACTGCGCCTCCGGCCTGACCGCCAATGCGCCGCCCAACGATGTTTCGGTGCTGACCGTGCGCGGCAACCGCCTTGCCCACAATGTCCTCGGCATGTACTTCTATGGCGAGAAGGGCGGCCATCGGATCATCGGCAATCGCCTGGAACACAACCTGACCCAGGTGATGGTCAGCGCCCCCGGCGCCGCCAGCGCCAATGTCTGGCAGGGCAACTACTGGCACGACTACCAGGGTTTCGACCGCGATGCCGACGGCATCGGCGATACGCCGCACGAGATACTCGCGTACACGGACCGCATCTGGATGGACACGCCGATGGCGACGTTCTTCCGCAATTCGCCGTCGCTGGAGTTCCTCGACTTCCTCGAACGCCTGGCCCCGTTCGCCGCGCCTTCGCTGGTTCTGCGCGATCCGCGGCCGAAGATGCGCTGAACCGCGGTCAGCGTTCCCGCTCGGTCATCAGCACGCGCAGGCGCGCCGCCACATCGGCCGCCGACATCGAGTAGCCGAACTTCGTTATATAGCCGCCGTCGGGGCCGAGCAGGTACATGCCGGTGCTGTGGTCCATGCTGTAGCGGTCGGGCGGCGCGCCCGGCTCGACATGCTTCTCGTAGCGAACCCGGAAGCGATCCGCCGCGGCGCGCACCAGCGCCGGCGAGCCGGTCAGCCCCATGATGCGCGCATCGAAGAATTCGGTGTAGCGGCGCAACACCGGAATGGTGTCGCGTTCGGGATCGACGCTGATGAACAGCGGCTGGACCCGCGGCGCCAGTTCACCCAGTTGCGCCATGACCTGGCTCATCGCCGCCAGCGTGGTCGGACAGATATCCGGGCAGTACGTGTAACCGAACGTTATGAGCTGGAAGCGGCCGGGAAAATCGCCGCTGGTCACCGCCCGCCCGTTCGGCCCTTGCAGCAGATAGCGCGGCATCGGATCGACGGCACCGGCTTCGTCCGCCGCCTCGGTTTGCGACGGCGCCGCGGGCGCGGCGGCCGCGAACATGGATGCCGTCGCGAGCAGCGATGCGCCGCCCAGCGCCAGCAGCCATCTCGTGTTCCGGCTCATCGCCGTTCGCCCGATTGCGCCGGCAGCATCCTGCCGAGGCTCGCGGCCAGCGCGTCGAGACGCCGGGCAAGCGAGCTGGCGTCGGGGCATTCTTCGGCCGGGCGCCGGGTCTGCCCGGTGAAGGCCTTGTTCGTCTCCTCCTCGAACGCGTTGCCATACTCGAAGGTTCGGGGCGAGTGCGCCAGCATCAGGGACTTGGCGCGCACTGCGGCGGGACGATGGCCGCAGGCCAGTGCCTGCCCGTTGACGGTGCCCAGTTCGCGCACCGCCGCCAGCGCAGCCGATGCGGTCACGGCCTCGGCGGCAGCGGCCGTCGACACGGACATGGCGCCGCAAAGCAGGATTGTTGTCAGTCGTTTCATTTTGTCGTCCGATCGAAAATCGTCAGTCAGCCCGGTTGCCCGTCGATGCGTGGCCGGAGCAGCCAGGGCAGGTAACGCCACAGGTAGAGCAGGAACGCGAGCGCCCAGGCGGTGGCTGCCAAGTGTATCCCCACGGTGGCGGCGGCCGGGATCGCCGCGACGGTCAGCACTCGCACCACGGCTGCCACTTGCACCAGCGCGTATGCCGCTATTTCGATGCGGCCGACGATGATCATCCGGCCGGTGTGGCCCAGCGCCGTCCGCGTGATCATGCCGATGATCAGCCCGCCCGTGGCGCCGATGGTCAGCGCATGGACGCCGGCGGATCGGGGCAGCCAGCCCGATTGCGCCGCCGCCAGCAGCGCCAGCCCGACCGGAATCCAGAGATGGGCCACATGCAGGCTCCACAGCAACGGCGCACGGCGCGTCGCCCACGGGTTCCAGCCGATGCAGCGCGGCAGTTGCAGCGCGGCGGCCAGCAGCGACAGCGCGGCGGGCCAGCGCGCATCGGGGAGAACGACCCAGCAGAGCAGCGCGATGCCGGTGGCCGCGATGGTGGCGTAGCTCCACGGCTGACTTTGCCACTGCCTGACGCCCTTGAGCGCGCTGGCGGTAAACGACGGCACCACGCGGCCGGCGATTGTGGTTTCGAGCATGATGATGAGGCCGAGCGCGAAGTGCAGGGCCGTCAGCGGATCGATGGCCAGGGCGCCCAGGCGGGCGAGATGGAAGGCGATGTTGGCCAGCGACAGGAGACCGAGTATGCCGACCACGAAATAGTTGCGGCGGCTGCCTGCTTTCCACAGCACGCGCGCGAGGGCCGTTGCCGCCGCAGGCACGAAGGCGGCATCGAGCAAGGCGGTGCCGATGCCGCCGTCGAAGGCCATGCCAAGGCGGCCGCACAACCACAGCAGCGCCAGCAGCGCCAGCGGAACTCCAGTCGGCGTCGCCAGGCCGGTCCAGTTGCGCCCGGCGGTGAAGAGAAAGCCGACGATCACCGCCGCCGCGAAGCCGAACAGCATTTCGTGCGCATGCCACCAGATGCCCGCCATCGGCATCGTCACCGCGCCGGTCAGCACGAACACCCACGCCAGGATGCCGATCGCCGCGAACGCGGCGGCCAGCGGATAGAAGGGTCGGAAGCCAAGCTCCCACAGTGCGAAGCCGCCCTGGTTCGCCGGGCGGCGCACCGGGTCGGCCAACGGTATCAATGCCATCGACAACTCCAGATCTTCGAATCAAGGCGGGTCGGCGACGCCTGCCCGCAAAGCCCGTAATGATGCAGTACTTCGGCGCCCGGGGAAAATGATTTTCGTCAATCGCCCCGGCCGCCGCAACCGCGTTGCCGAAGGGGGCAAGTGCCCGCGACAGAGTGCCGCACGACACAGCGAAGGCCGGCCTTGCGGTATGCTCCGCGGCGTGCCCTCCACCCGTCGTTCCATCCTCGTCGACGTCGCCATCATCCTGGCGCTGGCCGTCATCGCCGTCGTCGGCTACAAGTACTCGCCGCTGCTGCTGCCCAAGGCCGACCTGACCCTGGCGCCGGCGGCCGGCTGCGACCTGAACCGGCAGGCCTGCCATGCCGACCTGCCCGGCGGCGGACGCATCGAACTCGGCATTGCGGCGCACCCGGTCCCGGTGGTCAAGCCGTTCAACGTCACGACGACGTTCTCCGGTCTCGCGCCGAACCGCGTCGAAATCGACTTCCAGGGCGTGGTCATGAACATGGGCTTCAACCGCGTGACGCTGGCGCCGGCCGGCGACGGCCGCTACACGGGCGAGGCGACCATCCCGGTTTGCATCACCGGGCGCATGCAGTGGCGCGCCACCCTGATGGTGGAAACCGACAGCATGCGCATCGCCGTGCCCTTCCTGTTCGATGCGCCGGTGGACGGAAGCTGAATGTCGCAACGCCTGCTCGTCGCGCTCGCCGCCATTCTCGCCGCCGCCATCGGCCTCGCGCTGTTCTGGCAACCGCAACTTCCCTCCGCACCCGGTACGCCGCCTGCACCTGCCGGCGGCGATTTCGTGCTCCAGTCGGAAGACGGTCCGGTCGACACCTCGACCCTGCGCGGCCAGGTCGTACTGGTCTATTTCGGCTACACCTATTGCCCGGACGTCTGCCCGACCTCGCTCACCGTCACCGGCCAGGCGCTCGGCAAGCTCGCGCCGGGGGAACTGGCGCTGGTGAAGACCGTGTTCGTCTCGGTCGACCCGGAGCGCGATACGCCGGCCCGGCTGAAGGACTACGTGAACTTCTTCCATCCGAACATGGTCGGCGTCACCGGCAGCAAGGCGGAAATCGACGCGGCGGCGAGGAAGTACGGCGCGATCTATGCCCGCCAGGATGTCGGCAGCACCGCGGGCTACGTGGTGGACCACAGCGCCTGGACCTATGTCGTCGCACCGGACGGCCGCCTGGCCGGCCGCATCCCCCACGGCGCCAGCGTCGAGCAGACGCTGGCCGAAATCCGCAAGTGGCTGCCCGCCACTCCCACCCCGAAAGGAGCACCATGAAATCCATCCGCCATGCCGCCATCCTGGCCGCCTGCATGCCCCTCGGCGCCTGGGCGGCCGGCGCCGCCGACGATGTCGGCGTCGTCGATCCCTACGTGCGCATGGCGCCCCCCGGCGCCATGGCGACCGCCGCCTTCATGGTCCTGAAGAACGGTGGCGCGAAGGACGTGAAGCTGGTCAAGGCCCAGACCAGCGCATCGAAGACCGCCGAACTGCACACCCACCTCAACGAAGGCGGCGTCATGAAGATGCGCCCGGTGGCCGCCATCGAGATCAAGGCCAAGGGCGAGGCGGTGCTGCAACCCAGCGGCCTGCACCTGATGATGATCGACCTCAAGGGACCGATGAAGGAAGGCGACAAGGTCGCCATCACCCTCGGCTTCGACGACGGCTCCAGCAAGCAGATCGAAGCGCCGGTGCGAAAGCCGACGCCGATGCCGATGCCGGCGATGGATCACTCGGCGCACAAGCACTGAGCAAGTACGCCGTGGCGTATCGCCACGGCTGACTTTCTGCCGAGCTACGACTTCACCGGCCGCTTGGCGAGTTTTCTTTGCAGGGTGCGGCGGTGCATCTTCAGCGCGCGGGCGGTGGCGGAGATGTTGCCGTCGTGCTCGTGCAGCACGCGCTGGATGTGTTCCCACTCCAGGCGGTCGACGGACAGCGGTTCGACGG
>JAEHDA010000110.1 GCA_016880655.1 Rhodocyclaceae bacterium | reverse complement strand
TGTCGTGCTGTTCCTGGTCGAAGCGGGACGCTGGGGTAGCGGCGAAAAGGATATTCTTGGGCTGCTGCCGAAGGATCGTCCGGTACTGCTGGTGGTCAACAAGGTCGATCGATTGTCTGACCGTGCCGAGGTACTGCCGTTCCTGGAAAAGGTGAACGCTGAGCACCCATTCGCAGAGATCGTTCCCGTCAGTGCGGAACGCGGCGAGAATCTCGATGAATTGCTGAAGGCCGCGGCAAAGCACCTTCCCGAAGCGCCGCCCGTCTTTGACGCCGACGACATCACCGATCGGTCGGAGCGCTTCCTTGCTGCCGAATTGCTGCGCGAGAAGCTGTTTCGCAACCTCGGTGAGGAATTGCCTTACGGCATGGCTGTCGAGATCGAGAAGTTCGAACAGGAAGGCGAGCTGCGCCGCATTCACGCGGCGGTGGTCGTCGACAAGGCGGCGCACAAGGCCATCGTGATCGGCAAGGCCGGCGAGCGCCTGAAGCGGATTTCCACCGATGCGCGCAAGGACATGGAAGCGCTGTTCGGCGGCAAGGTCTGGCTCGAAACCTGGGTCAAGGTCAAGAGCGGCTGGGCCGACGACGAGCGTGCGCTGAAGAGCCTCGGCTACGAATGAGCGCCCAGCGCCAGCGCATCGACGGCGCGGCGGCTTTTCTGCTCCACGCCCATCCCTACAGTGAAACCAGCCTGGTACTCGACGTGTTCGCCCGCGACCATGGGCGTCTTGCCATTCTGGCCCGCGGTGCCCGCCGTCCACGTTCCGCGCTGCGCGGTGTACTGCTCGCTTTTCAACCACTGGAACTTGGCTGGTTCGGCGGCGGCGAGGTGAAAACTCTGGCCAAGGCAGAATGGGTGGGCGGCCTGCCGTTGCTGCAAGGCAAGGGCCTTCTGCTTGGCTATTATTTGAACGAACTGCTGCTGAAGCTGTTGCCGCGCGAGGATGCTCATCCCGCCTTGTTCGACGCCTACAGTGCGGCAATGACGGCCCTGACCGGGAGCAACCAAGGCGCCGCTGAAACGGCGGAGTTGCGCCGCTTCGAGAAAGCGCTGCTGCGGGAACTCGGCTATGGCTTGGCGATCGATCGGCTGGCCGGCTCGGCGGACCCCGTGCGACCGGACCGCCTCTACGAATATCAGGTGGAACAGGGCGTGGTCGAGGCAGTCGGCGTGTCACCACGGCTGACTTTTGCAGGCAAGACCCTGCTCGACATGGCGGCAGACGACTACAGCGATCCGCGTACGCTGGCGGAAAGCAAGCTGTTGATGCGGCAATTGATGACGTACTATCTGGGCAGCCAAACGCTGCAATCAAGGCGGGTTTTCCTGGAGTTGCAAGAGCTATGATCGAACTGGGCGTGAATATCGACCACGTGGCGACGATCCGCCAGGCGCGGCGCACCTACGAGCCGGACCCTGTCTGGGCCGCCGTCGAGGCGCATCTGGGCGGCGCCGACGGGATTACCGTGCATCTGCGCGAGGACCGTCGCCACATCCAGGACCACGACGTGCGCCGCCTGCGTGAGCTCACGCATATCAAGCTGAATCTCGAAATGGCTGCGACCGACGAAATGGTGGGCATCGCCTGCGCGCTCAAACCGGAGATGGCGATGCTGGTGCCGGAAGGCCGCCATGAAATTACTACCGAGGGCGGTCTCGATGTCGTTGGGCAGGAAGCGAAATTGAAGGCGGCGGTCGCCAAACTCGCCGACGCGGGCATCGTCAGCAGTGTCTTCATCGACGCCGAACTGCGGCAAGTGGAAGCGGCAGCGCGCATCGGCGCGCGCGTTTGCGAGATACACACCGGGCCCTATGCCCACGCCTTCCATGAGCGCGGCCGCGATGCCGGCAGTGCAGCCGTTGCTATCGAAATCGACAAGATCCGCAACGCCGGGCACGCCATTCGTGACCTTGGCATGCGCTTCAACGCCGGGCATGCGCTGAACTACTACAACGTCCAGCCGATCGCCCAATTGGCGGGCATACGCGAGCTGCACATTGGCCACGCCATTGTCAGTCGGGCCGTGTTCGTCGGCATGCGCGCGGCGGTGAACGAAATGAAGCGCCTGATGCGCGAAGCCGCGACAACGGGCCGGCCCGCATGATCTTCGGTATAGGCACCGATATCGTGGCCGTTGCGCGCATGGCCGATCTCTGGGAGCGTCACGGCGAGCGTGCTCTTGAGCGGCTGCTTGCCCCGGATGAACGCGATGACTGTCGTCGCGCCGCGCATCCGGGCCGCTTTCTCGCCAAGCGTTTCGCCGCCAAGGAAGCGCTCGGCAAGGCCCTCGGCACGGGGATCCGCGCACCAGTATCATTGAGCGCCATCTCGATCACGCATGATCCAGCCGGCAAACCGCAGTTTCGGCTGGCGCCGGAACTGGCTGCGCACGTAGCGGATCAACGCCTGACCGCACATGTATCCATAAGTGACGAGCGCGACTATGCAGTCGCCTTCGTGGTAGTGGAGCGACCATGAATTACGGTCCCCTGATGATCGACATCGCCGGTATGGAGCTATCGGAACTCGATCGGGAACGCCTCCGGCATCCACTGGTTGGCGGCATCATCCTGTTCAGTCGCAATTATGCGTCCAGGGAACAACTACAGGCACTCTGCACTGCGATT
This sequence comes from Rhodocyclaceae bacterium, assembly GCA_016880655.1. Classification (GTDB taxonomy): domain Bacteria; phylum Pseudomonadota; class Gammaproteobacteria; order Burkholderiales; family Rhodocyclaceae; genus Fen-999. The sequence goes on along the minus strand of JAEHDA010000110.1, from coordinate 2,372 downwards.
CACGCATTGAGGCAACCGCCGCTCCTGATCGCGGTCGATCACGAAGGAGGACGCGTCCAGCGCTTTCGCGATGGCTTCACCCTGCTGCCCGCCATGCGTCAACTCGGCGAGTGGTGGGGCAAGGCACCGCATGCTGCCGCCGAAGCGACACATGCCGTCGGTTATCTGCTTGCCGCGGAGTTACGCGCACTCGGCGTCGATTTCTCGTTCGCACCGGTGCTTGATCTGGACTGGGGGCGCAGCGGCGTGATCGGCAATCGTTCGTTTCATGGCGATCCCGCAGCGGTGACCGCGCTCGCCGGGGCATTGATTCAGGGCATGCGCGATGCCGGAATGGCCTGCTGCGGCAAGCATTTCCCTGGTCATGGCTGGGCCGAGGCCGATTCCCACGTCGCGATACCCGTCGATGATCGCAGCCGGACAGATATTGAAGCCGACCTGACCCCGTATCGCAAGCTGAAACTCGACGCCGTCATGCCTGCCCATGTCATCTACCCGCAGGTCGATTTCCGGCCCGCCGGGTTCTCGCCCGTCTGGCTCAACTTGCTGCGGCAGGAACTCGGCTTCGATGGCGTGATCTTCAGCGACGATCTCTCCATGGAGGGGGCCTCGTTTGCCGGCGATATCGTCGGACGCACCGATGCCGCCTGGACAGCGGGCTGCGACATGCTGTTGGTGTGCAATGCGGAAAATGCGGTCGGCGAGTTGCTACAGCGTTGGCAGCCTCAGCCTGATCCAATCAGCGCTACCCGCATCGCCAGGCTGGTGCCAAACCGTCCGGCGTCACCGTGGCAAAATTTGCAGCATCAGGGGGACTATCAAGCTGGCCGCTCGGTGATACGCCGGCTTGCTGGTGAATTGCCGTCGCAATCGCTCGGTTAGAGACTGGCCCGCTTACTCAGTGCCGCCGACGAACGGGCAGCGGAGGCAGGACGAAGCCGCTTGGGATTTCCTCTCCATGCGTCGTTGCGAGTTTGCCGATGCCGTCCCAAACCAGGCGGGCGACTTGGGGATCCTCTATCAGGGCAGCGCAGGAATCCGCAGCGAGAATCCGTTCCGGCGACATGGGGCGGGCCACGGCATAGCCCTGGACGTAGTCGACGCCTACTTCCTTCAGGACCGCGACCGTAGCGGCATCCTCGGCCCACTCCGCAATGGTCTTCATGCCGAGGTTGTGTGACAGTTCGGCAATGGCTTCCACGATCGCCAGGTTGGCAGGGTGCGAATTGACGTCGCGGACGAAGGCGCCATCGATCTTGACCGCCTCGGCCGCGAGTTCCTTGAGATACGAAAACGAGGTGTAGCCGGCACCGAAATCATCCAGTGCAATCTTCGCCCCATAGCTGCGGACAGTATCCATGAAGCGATTGGTGTTGCTGAGATCATGCAGGGCGACACTCTCCGTGATCTCGAAGCACAGCATGCTCGAAACGCTTCCGGCTTCAGCGATCATGGCGAAGGCGTCGCGAATGAATTTCTCGTCGTTGAGTGATCCACCGCTGAGATTCACGCAGACAAAACGAGTCTTTGGCAAACGCTGTCGGTTTTCGGCCAGCCACTTCAGCGTTGCTGACAGGACCCAACGGTCAATCAGCGAAATCGTGCCGTTGTTTTCGGCGGCGTTGATGATCTTGCCTGCAGGAGTGATCGAATTGTCCGGCTCGCGCAAGCGCAGCAGGATTTCAAAATCGAGCGAGTCATATGGTGCAGCCAAGGACATGATCGGCTGCATGTTCAAAAATAGTCCTTCCGGCACACGCCCGACGCCAAATCTTCCGATTAGCGCCAATTCCTCGGATCTTTCCCGGAAAGCCCGAGCACTACGTTCATAAACTACCAGACTGGACGAATTTCGCTTTGCTTCGCGGCAGGCCCGGTCGGCGATTGAAATGGCGTCCCGAATGATCGAACCGTCTGTCACCTCGATCAGGCCGACCGAGCCATTGACCTGGAAAGCCTTGTCGCCAATGTGGCAGGGCTCGTCCTCGATAGCCCCAATCATCCTGCGGCAGGCTGCATCGGCGGCAGGAATCGAAGTGTTCTGGAAGACGACGACAAACTCATCGCCGCCGACACGCCCGAGTTGGTGTCCGGGTCTGAGTTCTGCCTTGATCCGTCCGCATATTTCTCGAAGCACATCGTCTCCCGTGGTGTGCCCATACAGATCATTGATCAGTTTGAAGCGATCCAGATCCAGATAAGCGATCGCCAGCGGGTGCTGCTCGGCAATATCGCGCGTGGCGGCGACCAGCACCTTCTCGATGCCGCGGCGATTGAGAACGTTGGTCAGGGGATCGTACTCGGCCAGGTATTCCAGGCGCTCGGTGGCCTTCGCCCGGTCTGTAACGTCCTGCATGGAGCCTTCGATACGA
>JAEHDA010000109.1 GCA_016880655.1 Rhodocyclaceae bacterium | reverse complement strand
CCGATCATCGAGCAGGACGTGATCCGCATCGACCACTCCGATTCGCCGGACGACATGGTCCGCTACGGCAAGGACATCGAAAAGACCGTGCTGGCGCGCGGCTTGCGCTGCCACCTCGAAGACCGCGTCCTCGTGCACGGCAACAAGACCGTCGTCTTTCGCTAGTTTCCGCTGCGTTTGGCGTACCGCCACGGCTGACTTTTTCAGGAGGCAGGCATCATGTCGTTTCCGCTTTCCCGGCTGCCAAGATACCTATTGGCGGTCATGGCAGCGCTTGTTGTCGGCAGTTGCGGATATTCCGACGAACTGCATGAGCGACACACTTTGGTGAAGTTGCTGTGGGACGAGCGCTACGCCGAGCTGGACCAGGCGATCACGCAGGCCTACAAGCAACGAGAAAAAGGCAAGCTCAGCAGCAATCAGTTGCGCACCCGAATCTGGCAGCTGCAAAGCGTCGCGCCTGCTTTTTCACCCAGGTTCGACAACTGGGTTGCCCGCCAAGGATCATCACACGCCTATCTCGCCCGCGGGTGGTTCAGGCTGGAGCAGGCCAGCAAGACTCGTGGTGATGGGTTGGCAAGCGGGATTCCGCCGGAAAGGCTTGCCAAGGTGCGTGAGTTGGCAGAATTGGCCATTGACGATATGCAGCAGGCCCTCGCCAAAGACTCGCGTTGTGCCATGTGCATCGGCGGGGAAATTTTCGCCAATCTGTATTTGGGGCGCCGGGACGACGAACTGGTCGAGAGGGCGCATCTCATCGATCCCGCGCTGTGGCAGCCGGTTGCGGCCCATTTCATTTCCCTTTATCCGCAGTGGGGAGGTTCCGAGGAAGAGATGAAAGCGTTCATCCTTCACATGGAAACGCTGAAAGGAACCGAGAAAACGGTACAGCGGCTGAACGCGGTGTTCTACTTCCGGCGTGGCTTGACGCAGCAGTTTGGCTACCGGGACTACGCCGAAGCAATCAAGGAATATGAGACAGCAATCTCGTATTTTCCGGATAGCTACGCCTTGAAGAACGTCGCTGTCATGTACTCGACCCAAGGAAAGCACGATATGGCCGCCGCCGCCCTGGAAAGGAATCTTCGCGAAAATGACGAGTGGGATCTTTACACCATAGAAGCGCTTGCCCAAGCCCATTTTGCGCAAGGCAAAGATGGCGAAGGCAAGAAGATGATGAAGAGGCGCGACGAACTGTTGAGACGTTTCCGCAACGGCGAATAGGTGGCGTACCGCCGCGGCTGACTTTCCGAATCGACAATAAAAAACGGGCACCCTTTTGGGGTGCCCGTAACCGAGTAGTGCTCGGATTGGGAGATGCAGAAACTCAGTAGTGGTAGGCCGACTCGCCGTGCGAGGTGATGTCCAGGCCTTCGCGCTCTTCGTCTTCGCTGACCCGCAGGCCCACCAGGACGTCGGCGATCTTGAAGGAGACGAATGCGGCCACGGCGGTCCAGATCACGGTGATGCCGACGGCCTTGGCCTGCACGACGACCTGTTCGGCAATGCTCGTGAAGCCCGTGGCAGCCGTGACCCAGTCGGTGACGAAGCCGGGGCCGCCCAGGGCGGGCGAGTTGAACACACCGGTGGCGATGGCGCCGAAGATGCCGCCGAGGGCATGGATGCCGAAGACGTCGAGCGCGTCGTCCGCGCCGAGCATCTTCTTCAGGCCATTGACGCCCCACAGGCAGATGATGCCAGCCAGCGCGCCGATGGCGAAGGCACCGGGGATGCCGACGTTGCCCGCGGCCGGGGTGATTGCCACCAGGCCGGCGACGGCGCCGGAAGCGGCACCCAGCATCGAGGGCTTGCCCTTCAGAATCCACTCGCCGAGGATCCAGGTCAGCACCGCGCAGGCCGTGGCCAGGAAGGTGTTGATGAAGGCGAGGGCGGCGAAGCCGTTGGCTTCCAGCGCGGAACCGGCGTTGAAGCCGAACCAGCCGAACCACAGCAGCGAGGCGCCGATCATGGTCATGGTCAGGCTGTGCGGCGAGAAGGCCTCCCGGCCGTAACCGATGCGCTTGCCGAGCAGGTAGGCGCCGACCAGGCCGGCGACGCCGGCGTTGATGTGCACCACGGTGCCGCCCGCGAAGTCGAGCGCGCCCATCTGCCAGATGAAGCCGGCCTTGGCGGTCATTGCGTCGACGACGTCCGCTCCCGTGTAGGCATCCGGACCCATCCAGTACCAGACCATGTGCGCGACCGGCAGGTAGGAAAGGGTGAACCAGAGGATCGAGAAGATCAGCACGGCCGAGAACTTGATGCGCTCGACGATGGCGCCGAGGATCAGGCAGACGGTGATGGCGGCGAAGGTGGCCTGGAAGGCGACGAACACCAGTTCGTACATCGGCGTGGCCTTGCTGAAGGTGGCGCCGAGCGCGAAGGCGCCGGTGGCCGAGTCGAAGGTACCCTTCAGGAACAAGCGATCGAAGCCGCCGATGAACGCGTTACCCTCGGTGAAGGCCAGGCTGTAGCCGTAAATGCACCACAGCACGGTGATCAGCGAGAAGACCACGAACACCTGCATCAGCACCGAGAGCATGTTCTTGCTGCGCACCAGGCCGCCGTAGAACAGCGCCAGGGCCGGCACCGACATCAGCAGCACCAGGGCGGTGCTCATCAGCATCCAGGCGGTGTCGCCCTTGTTGGGTTGCGCTACGGGCGCCGCCGCCGGTGCGGCAGCCGCCGCATCGGCTGCCGGAGCAGCCACGGCCGCGGCGGGGGCGGCGTCGGCCGGAGCATCGGCCGCCGCAGCCAGGCCCGAGATGCCGAGGCTCAGGGCCGCCAGCACTATCGCGAGCAGTTTCTTCATGTTGATTCTCCCTAGAGTGCGTCCGTGCCGGTCTCGCCGGTGCGGATGCGAACGACTTGCTCAAGCTCGAAGACGAAGATCTTGCCGTCGCCGATCTTGCCGGTGCTGGCGGCCTTCTCGATCGCTTCGATCGTCTGGTCCAGCATTTCCGACTTGATGGCGGCTTCGATCTTCACTTTCGGCAGGAAATCGACCACGTATTCCGCGCCGCGATACAGCTCGGTGTGGCCCTTCTGCCGGCCGAAGCCCTTGACTTCGGTGACCGTGATGCCCTGCACGCCGACGGCGGCGAGGGCCTCACGCACCTCGTCAAGCTTGAACGGCTTGATGATGGCGGTGACGAGTTTCAT
>JAEHDA010000108.1 GCA_016880655.1 Rhodocyclaceae bacterium | reverse complement strand
TCGAAGAGGCGCCCGACGGCTTTGCGCGCATGGCTGCCTTCTATGCAGCGCGCGCCAAGGGCGGCGTTGGCCTGATCGTCACCGGCGGAATCGCGCCGAACAAGGATGGTCGTGCCCTGCCGGGCGCGGCGATGCTGATCGACGAGGCGGGCGCGGCCCAGCACCGCGTCGTCACCGCGGCCGTTCACGAGGCGGGCGGGCGCATCTGCATGCAGATCCTGCACAGCGGCCGCTACGCCATGCATCCGCGCGCCGTGGCGCCCTCCGCCCTCAAGGCGCCGATCTCGCCTTTCCCGCCGAATGCGCTCGACGATGCCGGCATCGAGCAGACCATCGCCGACTACGTGCGCTGCGCGCAACTCGCGCAGGCGGCCGGCTACGACGGCGTCGAGATCATGGGCTCCGAGGGCTACCTGATCAACCAGTTCATCGCGCCCTGCACCAACCAGCGCAGCGACCGCTGGGGCGGCAGTTTCGGGAACCGCACGCGTTTCGCGCTGGAGATCGTGCGCCGCACGCGCGCCGCCGCGGGGCCGCACTTCATCCTGATCTATCGCCTGTCGATGCTCGACCTGGTCGAGGGCGGCAGCAACTGGGAGGAGGTGGTCGAGCTGGCGAAGGCCGTCGAGGCGGCCGGCGCGACCATCCTCAACACCGGCATCGGCTGGCACGAGGCGCGCGTGCCGACCATCGCCACCATGGTGCCGTCGGCAGCCTTCACCTGGGTCACCGCGAAGCTGCGCGGGGCGGTGAGCATTCCCCTTGTTACATCGAACCGCATCAACTCGCCCGAAGTCGCCGAGGCCGTGCTGGCGCGCGGCGATGCCGACATGGTCTCCATGGCGCGGCCCTTCCTCGCCGATCCGGACTTCGTCGCCAAGGCCGCCGCCGGCCACTCGGCCGACATCAACACCTGCATCGCCTGCAACCAGGCCTGCCTCGACCACATCTTCGAGGGCAAGGCCTGCACCTGTCTCGTCAACCCGCTTGCCTGCCGCGAGACCGAGTTCGTCATCAAGCCGGCGACGGCGAAGAGGCGCGTCGCCGTGGTCGGCGCCGGCCCGGCCGGCATGGCGGCCGCCGCCACCGCCGCCGAGCGCGGCCACGATGTGACGCTGTTCGATGCCGCCGACCGCATCGGCGGCCAGTTCAACCTGGCCAGCCGCATTCCCGGCAAGGAGGAGTTCCGCAACACGCTGCGCTACTTCGGGCGTCGTCTGGAGCAGGCGAGCGTGAATGTGCAACTCAATCGGCGTGCCACCATGGCTGACTTTCAGAACTTCGATGTGGTGTTGCTGGCGACCGGCATCGTGCCGCGCATGCCGGCGATCCCCGGCATCGAGCACACCAAGGTCATCAGCTACATCGAGGCGATCACCGGCGCGAAGCCGGTCGGCCAGCGCGTCGCCGTGATCGGCGCGGGCGGCATCGGCTTCGACGTCTGCGAGCTGATCACCCATGCGACCAACGGTGCGGATGAACTCGACGCCTATCGCCAGGCATGGGGCATCGATGCGAGCTACCAGGATCGTGGCGGTATCTGCAAGCCGCAGGAGAGAACCAGCGGCCGCGAAGTGTGGCTCCTCCAGCGCAAGACCACCAAGGTCGGCGACGGCCTGGCCAAGACCACCGGGTGGATACGCCGCACCACACTGTCCCGGCGCGGCGTCAGGATGCTGGCGGGCGTGAGCTACGAGCGCATCGACGACGCCGGCCTGCACATCGCGGTCGACGGCAAGCCGCAACTGTTGCCCGTCGATACCGTCATCCTCTGCGCCGGCCAGGACCCGCTGCGCGAACTCGACGCACCGCTGCGCGCGGCGGGCATCGAAGTGCACGTGATTGGCGGTGCCGATGTCGCCGCCGAACTCGACGCCAAGCGCGCCATCGCGCAGGGCACGGAGGTCGCGGCGGCGCTGTAAGGAGGGTAGTGCGGTTTCGATGCATGGTATCCCTTGCGTTTATAACGGGAGGGATATTTAGGTATCCCTCGCCATATTGGATCAAGGGATACCATGTCTTCGCTCTACACGACGCATACTCCGTCGCTGGCTGCGCTCTACGGTACGCTCGACGGCCAGGTGCGGGCCGGAGCGCCGGTGTTCGCCGGCACCGCCGGCTCGGTCGTCGAGCGCTCGAACAAGCAGGGCTTTCGTTTCCATGCCCGGCGCTACTACGACGGCGACGGCAAGCAACGCGAGGTCTATGTCGCCGGGCCGGTCGGCAATGTCGAAGCGGACGCCGCCGCCGAGCGTCTGCGCGAGTGGGTTGCCGAAGTAAAAGCGATGACCGCGGACCTGCGCCTGCTCGGGCGCGAAGGCTTCCAGCTCGCCGACAGCCGGAGTTACGCCACGCTCGCCAGCCTGCACCTGCACGGTCTGTTCCAGGCCGGCGCGGTGCTGGTCGGTTCGCATGCCTTCGGCGTCTTGCTGAATCAACTGGGAATCCGCGCGGCGGCCTACGCGACGGAGGATATCGACATCGCGCGGCGCGAAGCGCTGGCCCTGCCGTCCGTGACCGAGCGGAGCTTCCTCGACATGCTGCGCGAGAGCGGCATTCCGTTCGTCGAGGTGCCGCAACTCGATGCGCGCGAGCCGGCGACAAGCTTCAAGCAGCGCGGTCGATCGCGCTTTCACGTCGACCTGCTGGTGCACAGTCCGGATAACAACTTTCCGGTAGTGGCGGTGCCGGAGTTGCAGGCGCACGCGACCGGGCTGCCTTATCTCGCCTACCTGCTCGGCGCGACCCAGTTCGCAACGCTGCTTTCGCGCGAAGGCGCGTGCCCGGTTCGGGTGCCCCAGCCGCCGCGCTTCGCCCTGCACAAGCTGCTGGTCTCCCGGTTGCTCGGCGGCGCCAAGGGCGAGAAGGATCGTTTCCAGGCCGCCGTTCTACTGGCGGCCGTCGGTGACACCCAGTCCGGCGCAATAGCCGACGCCTTCGGCGAGTTGCCGCGTTCCGTTCGCACATCGGTGCGCAAGGCGCTGCGCCTGGTCGAGCCGCAACTGGCCGACGATCATCCGCGTGCCTGGGAAGAGTGCGTGGAACTACTGGCGGGTTGAGTCGTCGTCAAAACGCGGCGTACCACCACGACTGACTTTCAATCAGTGCCGCGATACCGGTTGATCGAGGATGCCCTCGTAGGGATCGATGAATTCCTCGGACTCCTCTTCGTCGTGCTCATGCGTCAGGAAGTCGCCGAACTCGCTACATAAGCGGTCGGCGTCGCCATGTCATGGTCAGAACGGGAAGCAAAGAACCACCGAAAAGCGCCTGGCTTTCGGCCATGGCGGCCGCTGGCGCTAGCCTACCTGTACGTCAGCAATCCACCAATCAGCTGACTTACGTCCTGTCGCACGAGTGGTACGGCTACCGGGGGTAGGTCAGGTTATACAAGGTTGGGAAAGCCAATCCCGGTGGTACAGCAGAGGCTGCTGGGGGCAGGTCAATCAATGTCAGGACACTGCGTCCTTGCTGACTGAGGTTTGAAAGGCTCTGAGATGCTGGCGTATGGAGGTAACAAATGCTTTTGAGTCGCTGCTCGCTGAGTCAAGGAGCTCGGTCAAGTCGACTTTGGCAGACGTAAGAAGGTGTCTCGTGTATGGATCAGAATTGGGCGGGGTTAGAGCGCTATCGATCCATCGTGAGAATGGAGTCCAGACGTTGCGCAGTTCGTCGACACGACGGCCAATTTCGGTCAGCTTTTCCGATATCGATTCTGCTGTGCGCGGCCAAATCGATTGATCAGATCTCTCCAATTGTTCGACCAAGCTGGCGGTTTGAGAATTGAGGTGGCGAAGTTGTTCGGTCGCAAGTCTTAGATCAGCGATTTTCTCGGTAACCCAGGCCCCTAGTTGATGGCCTAGGTACTCACCTTCTAGCCGCGCATGAATTTGGGTTGCAGACAGTTTTTGCATTATCGCATCGCGCTCAATTCGCGCAAGAAGTTGCGCGCGCTGGTCGTTTGAGAGGTTCCGGACGACAAGTCTGATTCCAATCAGGGAGAGGGCAATGTTGCCGCCAAGGATGAGCGCATTCTGCGAGCGTTCAATGTTGTAGTGCGCAGACAATTGATATGTGAAGAGGAGGCCGCCGATTAGGACTGTCAAAATGTAGGACCACGCGATTAAGTCGCGTACTACGACCAAATATCCTTGCGTTCCTAGACCTGGAATTTCGAGAAAGTGTGGATAGCCACGCCGTAGGAAGTGCTGGTCCGAATGCACTGAGATAAGGAGAAATGCAGTCGCCGCTACTGAGAGCGTCCAGAAATTCAGTGTTAGGTAGCGATAGTGCCAGTCAGATAGCGACGGCGCACATAGCCACCCGTAGCCGTTGAGAGCGGCAGGAACTCCGAGCCAGAGCAAGATCATGGCGATTGTGTACAGTCCCGCATTGTGGTCGCGTTGCGAACTTGGCAATCTAAAGTCCGAAGGCGAGGAGGGACTTGAAGATTGCAATCCAAGATAGGCAAGCTCTGCTGCAAGGAGGATTACGGAGAAGTGCGCAGCAAACAGGACTACCGACTCACCCGAATTGAGTTGAGTGCTAGTCTGTGCGATTAGCGGTATTGACTGCCAGAAAAGATAGATCAGACCAGCGAATATCGCCCATTTCGTAATCCCAGAGTTCCGCTGATCGCTTCGTAGGCGATCAAGGAGCTTGTCGATGTAGTCTAGATAGAGAGCTCGTTCGTCCGAATCGGCCTCGATCTGCTTCTCGGTCATTGTTTGAGCCTTTCCATAAAGAGGACAGACGGGTTGGCTGTCGATATATCGTCGGGATGGCGGGAGGATGGGAGCGCATCATGCCACAGCAGCAGTGACCTGCAGGTTGATTTTCGGTCCGAATGAAACTGGAGAAAATGGCATCCTCGGATGCAGGAAGTGATGGGAGGCAGCCGTTTCTTTGCATAGCAAACCGTCTCCATTCTGAGCGATACCAGTCACTCAACTGACAGGACGCCAATGGCGGCAAAGGCCGAGAAGCGGAGATAGGACGATTTCGACCTGGCGTTACGTTGGCGTTGGCAACCGACCAGGAAAAGTCAGCCGTGGCGATACGCCACCCTAGGCGGGACCGAGCACCGGGAAGAGGCTGCGCAGGCCGGTGGCCATCATCTCGACGGCGATGGCGGCGAGGATGAAGCCGCCGACGCGCTCGACGAGGTCGAGGGTGGATTGGCGGATTTCGCGCTCGGCGCGGCTGGCGGTGCGGAAGATGAGCCAGCACGAGAGGCCGGTGACCAGAATGGGCAGCAGCACCGACACCAGTTCGGCCGTGCTGTTCCACGCGGCGTTGGCCATGACGTAGCTGAACGCGGCCGGGCCGGCCAGCAGCGGCACGGCCAGCGGAACGACCGAGGCGTCCTGCACGATTGGCGCGTCCGCCGAGGGCGGGCTGCCCTTGAATGTGGTCTCCTTGCCGAGCACCATGGCGATGGCCAGCAGCAACACGATGACCGCGCCGCCGACCTGCATGGCGCCCATGGAGACGCCGAGCAGCGAGAGCAGCGGCATGCCCAGGAAGGTGGCGATCAGCAGCGCGACGGTGACGCTGACGCCGATGGTGCGCGCGAAGCGGACCTTGCCGTTGGGGTCGAGGCTCTGCGCGGCGTTGAGGAACACCGGGATCATGGACACCGGCCCGACCAGCGCGAACAGGGTGATGGTCTTCTTGAGCGTCAGGGCGGCGAGGGTGAGCATGGCCGCAGCCTAGCGCAACCGGCCACGCCGGTGCAAACCGCGCATGGCCTCAGTGCAGCGATACCGGCAAGTCGAGGATGGGCTCGTAGGAATCGATGAAGTCCTCGAATTCCTCCTCGTTGTGCTCCTGAGCCAGGAACTCGTGGAACTCGCCGCGCATGCGGTCCGCCGTCGCGCCGCGCAGCAACCCCACGCGGCCGTTGCGCTTGTCGAGAATCTCCAGCGCGTCGAAGCCCGGATACTCGATGACGTAAAGCAGCGGATTGTTGAACAGGACATTCATGGCGTTCTCCATCGGACGCCACGTAGATGCCGCCGAAACCGGCGGATTCAAGTCCTACCGATACGCGCCCGGCGTGCTGCCGGTCCAGGCCTTGAAGGCGCGGTGGAAGGTGGCGGGGCTGTCGAAGCCGAGTTCGGCGCCGATGACGGCGATGGGCGTGGCGGTCTTGGTCAGGCGCTCGATGGCGACGTCGCGGCGCAGTTCGTCCTTGATCGCCTGAAAGCTGGTCTCTTCGTCGCGCAGTCGGCGCGAGAGCGTGCGCACGGAGACATGCATGGCCCTGGCGGCGTCCTCGATGCCCGTTGCCACGCTCAAGTGGCTGTGCAGGTACTCGCGCACGCCATGGCTGACGAGCCGCTCCGGAAACGAGTTGAACAGCCAGTCGCCGGGCGCACGCTTCATGAATTCGGCGAGGCCCTTCTGGTCCTGGCGGATCGGGCCGTCGAGCAGGGCGGTGTCGAAGTAGAGCGCCGTTACCGGTTGGTCGAAATGCGCCGGACCCGGATAGAGCGCGCCGTAGTCGGCGGCGTGCGCGGGGCGCGGGAAGGCGAGGTCGACGCGCGCCAGCGGCATCTTCCGGCCGGCCAGCCAGGAAATGACGCCATGGACGAGGCGCAGCAGGATCTCCTGCGCGAAGGTGCCGGGCGCAGCCGCGGACGGACGCGGCACCAGCGCGACGCGGGTCAGCGCCTCCTGGCGCGACATGTCGAAGCCGATGTCGTCGAGGAACAGGTGGAAGAAGCGCGTGAAGCGATAGAGCGCGGTGCGCATGTTGCGTGCCTCCAGCACCGAGAGGCAGAGGAACTTGAATGTGCCGTTGCGCGCCGGCCGCGCGAACATGCCGGGCAGCTCGTCGTCCAGCTCGCGCGCCAGGCGCTGGTAGAGCGTGGCGAACTGCTCGGTGGTTACGCGTGCGCCATCTTCGTCGAGCAGGATCGGTGCGATGCCCGACGCCTGTAGCAGCGCTTCGCAGCGTGCCGCATCCAGCGCCGGGCCATTGAGCAGGGCGCGGACGAAACTGATCGGAACAGTGGAGGCGGGTGGGCGGCGCATGGCGGGAAATTGGCCGATTATGCCAACAACTCGGCGCATCCTGCAATCGCGACCAGTCGCCGTAATGCCTAGAATAGCCTTGCGAATCATTTATCTGGCCGGGATGGCGCGAGCCGGGTCCGGCCGGGAGCGTAGGCAGGAAATGCAAGTTTCGAGGAGAACGATGTGAGCAAACTCACCATACGCAAGGTGGCCGTGCTGGGCGCGGGCGTGATGGGCGCGCAGATCGCCGCGCATCTGGCCAACGCCGACGTGCCGGTCCTTTTGTTCGACCTGCCGGCCAAGGAAGGCGACCCGAACGGCATCGCCAAAAAGGCGCTCGACGGACTGAAGAAACTCAAGCCGGCACCCTTCGGCCACCCGAGCCGCATGGCGCTGGTCGAGCCGGCCAACTACGATCAGCATCTGGCTAAACTCGGCGAGTGTGACTTCGTGATCGAGGCGATCGCCGAGAAGTTCGAGTGGAAGGAAGACCTCTACAAGAAGATCGCGCCGCATGTGAAGCCGGGCAC
>JAEHDA010000107.1 GCA_016880655.1 Rhodocyclaceae bacterium | reverse complement strand
CAGCTGTTCGGCGGCGGCGTCTGGGCGCGCATCCTGCACCCCTACATCGGCGTCATCATGGCGCTGTCGTTCCTGGGGCTGTTCTTCCGCTTCAAGTCGCTGAACGCGATGACGCCGGCGGACAAGGAATGGCTCAGCCGCGTCGGCGAGATGGTGGACGGCAACGACCACAACATGCCGGAACAGGGCAAGTACAACGGCGGCCAGAAGATGCTGTTCTGGGCGCTGGCCGTGTGCATGCTGCTGCTCGCCGTCTCCGGCATCGTCGTCTGGCGCGCCTGGTTCGACCTGCCGGTCGGCATGGTGCGCTTCGGCGCCGTCATCCACGCCGCGACGGCGGCGGTGATGATCGGCCTGATCATGGTGCATGTCTACGCCGCCATCTGGGTCAAGGGCACCATCCGCGCCATGTGGTATGGCACGGTGACGCGCGCCTGGGCCAGGCAGCACCATCGCGCCTGGTATCGTCAGGTGACTGGAAAATCCTGATGACGTGTTAACCTGACCGGCCCGCGAACTTTTTCGCGGGCCGTTTTGTTTTCGATGACATGAACGCCACTACCGAAGCCCCCATCATTCCCATCAAGTCGTCGAGCGAACCGCCCGCAATCCTCGCACCTGAGGCCGACCTTTTCTCCCGCCGTGCCGCTCGCTTCGAACAACTGGCAGAAGGCCACAGCCTGGGCGACTGGCTGAGCTTCCTCGGCGCACTCTCACGCGCCCAGCAAGAGGCGCTGCAAGCACTGCCGAATCTGCCGATACCCGATGCCGCCGCGCTGGCACGCGCCCGCGAACACCACATGCCGTCACTGCCCGCACAGTCCTGGCCGCGCGCCGCCGCGTGGCACCAGTCGCTGCGCAGCATAGCCGCCGCCGTGCTGCCGGCCGCACCCGAATCTGCGCGCGCCGACATCGCAGGCATCGCCACGCTGCCCGCCGATCGCATCGAGGCGCTGGCCGAGCGCGTACTGCACACCGAACTCTATGGCGACGACGCGGCGCTCCTGCCCTACGTCGGCGCTGCGCTGCAAGTGCTCTGGACCGGCCTCGCCCGGAAAGTCAGCCATGGCGTCACGCCGCTCGACGTGCCCGGCATCTGCCCCTGCTGCGGCTTCCTGCCCGTCGCCAGCATCGTCAAGACCGTCGGCGAGGTGTCCAATCTGCGCTACCTGCACTGCGCGCTCTGCAACACCGAATGGAACCTCGTGCGCGTAAAGTGCGCCGCCTGCGACAGCACGGAAGGCATCGGCTATCGCGAATTGCAGGGCGAGCCAGTGAAGCAGCCGGGGGCGGTTCGGGCCGAAACCTGCGACAGCTGCAAGAGCTACCTGAAGATCGTCTATCAGGAGAAGGGCGGCCTCGATCCCGTCGCCGACGACCTCGCCACCCTCGCGCTCGACATCCTGATCGACGAGGCCGGCTACTCGCGCGCCGGCCCCAACCTGCTGCTCGTGCCGGGCGGCTGACCGGGCGACGCCGTTGGCCTCCGATCTGGAATTCATCGAATACGCCTGCGACCAGCT